>NZ_JAPYKM010000050.1:0-35482 GCF_029623465.1 Pseudomonas sp. RIT-To-2
TTCTTCCAGCGCCTGGGACAAGGGCTTGCCGGCTTTCACCTGTTCGCGGATGCGTTCGATCAGGGCGTGGGCCTTGGGCGCCTGGGTCTGCTTGAGCAGGATGCCCAGCGAGCGCTCCAGGGGTTGGCCGGCGCCCAGCAGGGTCGCCAGTTGCTGGGTGAAACTGACCAGGGCGGCGCCGTTGAGCGCCACGCTGCCGCGTGACAGCCGCTGGCTGCCCGCTTCCAGGTTCAACACCAGCCAGCCGCGGGCCTGCAGGTGCGCCAGGGCAACACGCTCATCGGCGGCCTCCAGGTTGCCTTTCTGCGTGGCGCCGTCAGCGTCCAGGGCGCGGTAGCGGAATGTGGCCATGTCAGTCGCCCCGCGCCACACGCAGCACTTCTTCCAGCGAGGTGATACCCGCCAAGGCCTGGCGCAGGCCATCTTCGTACAAGGTCACCAGGCCGTGGCGGCGTGCCGCTTCTTCCAGGGTCGCGGCGTCGGCCTGGCGCATCAGCAAACTGCGCAGCTCATCATTCATCACCAGCAGTTCGGTGATCGCGCTGCGGCCGTGATAGCCGGCCCCAGGGCTGTCGGTGTCGGGGCGGTAGAGCATGATCGGACGTTGCTCGGTGTAGCGATCCAGGCGGTGCTGGGCCACCAGCTGCGCAGGGGCCTCGAAGGCAATGCGCGTGGCCGGATCCAGCCGGCGTACCAGGCGCTGGGCCAGGATACCCTGCAAGGTCGAGGCGATCAGGTAGTGCTCCACGCCCATGTCCAGCAGGCGCGTGATACTCGCCGCGGCGCTGTTGGTGTGCAGGGTAGACAGCACCAGGTGGCCGGTGAGTGACGACTGAATGGCGATACGGCAGGTTTCCAGGTCGCGCATTTCGCCGATCATGATCACGTCCGGGTCCTGGCGCACGATGGAGCGCAGCGCGCCGGGAAAATCCAGGCCAATGGCCGGCTTCACCTGGATCTGGTTGATGCCTGCCAGTTGATATTCCACCGGGTCTTCGACGGTGATGATCTTGCGCTCGGCGGTGTTGAGCCGCGACAGCGCGGTATAAAGCGTGGTGGTCTTGCCCGAGCCGGTGGGGCCGGTCACCAGCAGGATGCCGTGGGGGCGTTCGAGCAGGTCCTGCAAGGTGGCCAGGCGCGGGCCATCGATGCCTAGGGTAGGGAAATCGAAGCGCACGGTCTGGCGGTCCAGCAGGCGCATCACCACCGACTCGCCGAAGCTGGTGGGCACGGTCGACACCCGCAGGTCCAGTTCCTTGCCCTGAATGCGCAGCATGATGCGCCCATCCTGAGGCAGACGGCGCTCGGCGATGTCCAGGCGGGCCATGATCTTGAGGCGCGAAATCACGGCGGCGGCGTGGCTGGCCGGAGGCGCTTCGCCCTGCACCAGCAGGCCGTCGATACGATAGCGCACCTGCAACTGGCCTTCGAACGGCTCGACATGCACGTCAGAGGCCCGCGACTCCACGGCGCGCTGCAGGATCAGGTTGACCAGGCGGATCACTGGCGCTTCGCTGGCCAGGTCCTTGAGGTGCTCGATATCGTCCAGGGCATCGCCTTCACCGTCCAATGATTCGATCAAGGCGTCCATGGCGCTGCGGCCCTGGCCGTGGAAACGCTCGATGAGGGTGTTGACCTCGGCGGCCGTGGCGATCACCAGCGACAGGGGCTGCCGGGCCAGGTAGCCCAAGGCGTCCAGGCCATAACCGGAGACGGGTGCACGGGCGGCCACACTCAGGTGCGATGGGCCCGTGTGCAGCACCACGAGGCCGTAATGGCGCAGGAAACGTTCGCTGCCCATCAAGGCCGGCACGTCGAGGGTGTTCACCTGTTCCATGTCCAGCCGTGGCACCGCCAGCAGGGTCGCATACGCCTGGGCCACCTCCTCATCGCGCACAGCGCCAAGGCGAATCAGGGCGTCCAGGCAATCGTCGTCGTGGCCACTTTGTGCCAGGCACAATTTAATCGCCCGGTTGATATCGGCGGCTTTGACGTCGGTATGTTCGACCAACCAGTGACAGACACTCGACTGCGATGGAACAGGGAGGTTGCAGTAGGACATTATACTTCTTGGCGATACGCCACTGGCGCCACGCGGTATTAACGGCGCAGCCAGATATTGATGATTTATTAAATACCCCGGTTCAGCCGCGCAACTAACTGGCAACTAAGCAGGGAAATACAAGCCAGAATGGGTGCAACTATAAAGGCGCAGATTTCAACGCTGACACAGCTTAACAGATGCTAAAACCTAACTGCAATTAGGTTTACTAAATAGCAATTTCTAGCTCATTATTAGCGCATTTACGATGTATAACGGCCATTTTTATTGATTTTTAAGCAATTAAAATAAAGCAAACCACCCTAATCTCGGTTTTTTCATGCAGCCGAAGATCGGAAAAATCGACCTCCACCCTGCCCTTTTCATGCAGTTTGTCGCGTTTGAAAAAATATCTTTGCGAACATTGAACTTTTAAAGGCATCATCCGGACTTACTCTTCGGCCGCGCTTTCGCCTTCTTTAATCGATCGCCGCCGACCTGCTATTACTTAGCCATCATCTGAGACATTATTTATGAAACAGCTCATATTACCTGTCATGGGTACTGTACTTCTGTGCGCCCAGAGTTTTGTCGCCTGCGCGGCAGATTCAACCTCTGGTACCGGCACTTCTTCCATGCAGGAAGTTCGCCAGCAGATCGAAGCCAAGCGCGACCAGATCTCTGGTGTCGACCGCGTGCAGACCACCACCCAGACCGCCACCCCGGTGGATGACGCCCCGATCGTCACTGACGACGCCCCTGCTCAGGAGCAGCAACAATGAGCCATTCCACCCTGCGACGTACCCTGGGCCTGAGCCTGTTGGCCCTGGGTGTCGCCCAGGCGCACCTGGCCCTGGCGGCCACCGCTACCCCGGCCACCGGCAACGCCGTGGAAGCGCGGGTCAGCTCGATCCTCGACAACATGAGCACCTCGGAGAAGATCAACTTCACCCGCGTCGACGACGGCCACATGATCCCCAAGCTGACCAAGTGGGGCATCCAGGGCACCGTTGCCTACGATTCGTCCATGGGCGTGCACGTCAACAACGCCACGTTTGGCGCCCAGTACCCGTCGCAGTCGGCCCTGGCCGCCACCTGGAGCATCAACCGCGCCAAGGAATTCGGCCAGGCCATCGCCTACGAAACCCGTATTTCCGGCGGCCAGCAAATGCTATCCCCAGGCGTCAACCTGTACCGCACCCCCTACGGCGGCCGTTCGGCTGAGTACCTGAGCGGCGAAGACCCGTTCCTGGGCGCCGTGCTGGCCCCGGCCGTGGTCAACGGCATTCAGGTACAAGGCATCCAGGCCAGCGGCAAGCATTTCCTGGCCAACGAACAGGAAGCCAACCGCCAGGCAGTGAACGTGCACGTGGACGAGCGCACCCTGCGCGAGCTGTACCTGCCGGGCTTCGAGTCCATGGTCAAGAACGCCAACGTGGCGTCGATCATGTGCGGTTTCAACAAGATCAACGACGACTACGCCTGTGAAAACCACCACCTGATCACCGACGTGCTCAAGGGTGAATGGGGCTATCAGGGCATGGTCATCAGTGACTTCAACGCCATTCACGACGCCTTCAAGGGCGCCTGGGCCGGCACCGACATCGACATGCCGTCGGGCTTGCAATTCACCGAAGCCAACCTGATGCCGTTGCTGTGGAGCGGCCAGCTGACTCAGAACGTCATCGACGACAAGGTCAAGCGCAACCTGCGTGGCATTGTCAGCTACGACCTGCAGGAAAACCTCAACACCGCGCAGACCCTGGAGCACACCGAGTACGGCGCCAAGGCCGCGCTGGACACCGCCCGCGAAGCCATCGTGCTGCTGCGCAACGAAAACACCTCGGCCGGCGCGCCACTGCTGCCGTTGGCCAAGTCGGCCAAGGTCGCGGTCATCGGCGACTGGGCGCTGGAAGCACCCGGCTCGCCGTTCGGTACTGCCAACTCGCCACCCAACAGCTACGTGACCGAACTCAGCGGCCTGCAGCAACTGGCGTCGAGCAGCAGCAACGTCACCTACCTGCCCGCCCTGAGCCTGAACCCCAAGGCCTCGGTGTGGTACCAGCCGTCCACCGGCAAGAACAGCGTCAGCTACTCGGGCGTGAAGGCCGAGTACTACGCCAATACCAGCTTTTCCGGTGACCCGGCGCTGACCCGTGTCGAACCGGGCGTGAACCTGAACTGGACCACCAGCACCAACGTCACCGACGCCGGTACCACCACGGTTTCGGGCTTCACCCCGACGGCGGGCGCCTTCTCGGCCCGTTTCACCTCCACCATCAAGCCGACCGTCAGCGGCCCGCAGATCTTCAAAGTGCGCGCCGACGGCCCGTACAAGCTGTGGGTCAACGATGAGCTGGTGCTGCAGAGCGATGGCGTGGCGTACTCCAGCGATGTGGTCAATGCCCTGGTTACCTCGGCGAAAACCTCGGCCCTTACCGCTGGCAAATCCTACAGCGTGAAGCTTGAGTACCAGCGCACCGCCGGCAACTTCACCCCGGCCCTGGGCGGCCTGGCGGGCGTGCAGATGAGCTGGTCGGCCCTCAAGCCGCCAGCGGACCTGGCCAACTACGATGCTGTCGTGGTCGCGGTAGGCACCAACTATGAAAACGAAGGCGAAGGTTCGGACCACGGTTTCGACCTGCCCGACCAACAGGCTGACCTGATCACCGCGGTAGCCAAGGCCAACCCCAACACCATCGTGGTAATGCACGGTGGCGGCGTGTCCAACATGCAGCCGTGGGCCAACAAGGTCGGTGCCAGCCTGCAAGCCTGGCTGCCAGGCCAGCAAGGTGGTCAGGCCCTGGCCGAGATCCTCTATGGCAAGGTCAACCCGTCGGGCAAACTGCCGGTCACCATCGACAAGAAAATCGAGGACAACGCCAGCTATGCGTCCTACCCGGACCCAGCGCAGTACCGCGGCACCAACGCGCTGACCGACATGACCTACAGCGAAGGCCTGTACCTGGGCTACCGTGCGTATGACAAGAACAACACCAAGCCGCTGTACCCGTTCGGCTTCGGTCTGTCGTACACCACCTTCGCCTACAGCGACATGAAACTGTCGAGCAACGTGCTGACCCCGGGCGCCACCGTGAACGTCAAATTCACCGTGACCAACACCGGCAGCAAGGCCGGCTTCGAAACCGCCCAGCTGTACGTGCAGCCGGTCAACCCGGCGGTCGCCCGCCCGGAGAAAGAGCTCAAGGGTTTCACCAAGGTGTACCTCAAGCCCGGCCAGAGCAAGACCGTAAGCATCCCGCTGGACTCGCGTTCGCTGGCTTACTATGTGGACAACACCGACAGCTGGAACGTCGATGCTGGCAAGTACAAGATCCGCGTGGGCACCAGCTCCGCCGACCTGAGCCTGAGCCAGACCCTGACCACCCTGTACGCCGAGCAACTGACCACCCGCGACAGCAACCCGCTGCCCGCGCCACTGCAGAAAGCCGTGCAGGTGTCGGCTTCGCAGCGTTACTGACCTCTGTTTGACCCCGCTTGTGGCTCATGGATGAGCCTTTCTTGCTCGCCACTGGGGAATGCATCAGGGCTGCCGGGTGCAGGCCTCTGGCTTCCGCGGCGCTCTCAAGATCGAGCGCCGCCCGCGCGGCGCTTCCCGGGCAAGGGCTCGGCGCCCCCCCCCCCCGCTCCCACATCTGTTTCAGGCCAGTTATGTCTGTAAGATCACCTCGACAGCCTTGTTTGTCTGGCGCAGTATCGATTGAAGCTTGAGGCTTTCAGCCTCAGCCCCCCACCGCCAGATCCTTCCCCAACCGCCGCAGGTACAGGTCGAAGACGTGCATCACGTCCACGCTTTCCCGCCCGCGCAGCCACTGGATCTGCAACCCGTCCATCACCGAGAAAATTTCCAGCGCCAAGGCGCTGATATCGACGTCGGCGCGTATGGCCCCCGCCTCCACCAGCGAACCCAGGTGCGCCTGGGCGTGGCCATGCACCACTACGAACTTCTCCTGGTACCAGGGGAACGCCGGGTGTTTGTCCGAGAGGCTCTCGATGTTGATCATCAACGCCGCCTGGCATTCGCTGGCATCCTCCACGCTGAAGCCCATGCTCATGCGCAGGAAGCGCAGGAACCCGTCCAGCGTCGGCGACGTGTCGAGTTCGCCGAAACGCTCCACCACGCGCTGGTCGCGACGGTCGAGCAAGGCGCGCAGCAATGCCACCTTGTTGGGAAAATGGTGCAGCAGCCCGACCGTGGTAATGCCGGCGATATCGGCCACGTCGCGCATCGACGCCGCCTGATAGCCATCCCTGGCGAACACTTGGGTGGCGGCGTCCAGCAAGGCCATGCGGCGCATTTCGCCCTTCGGGGCGCGGCGACGCTTGGGTGCTGGCGGCTCGACCGCCTCCTGGTGAAGATCCTTGACTGACATAAAAACCCGTTACTCTGTGGAAACACCAACGGCCTTGGCCCGCTGGCGGAAAAATCGGCGGGCGACGCCCACCGCCGTTGCAACGGCCAACCCGGCCACCACGGCGTTGCCCAGCCACATGCCCAATAACGCGCCACTGCCCCCGTGCCACTTGGCGCCCATATAGACGAAGGGCAGCGAACCCAGGGTACCGCGCAACCAGCCAAACGCCGGTACCCACCAGGCCCGGCCCATGGTCAGGAACATCGACTGGGCAATGAAGTCCAGGCCGTACAGCACCCAAAGCGCTGCCCCCCACTGGCAGAACAGCAGCAACAGTGCCCGCCCCTCGTCCAGCAACTGGAAGTAATCGGCAATGGCTGGCCCGGCGAGGTACAGCGCCGCCCAGAGCGCCACACCATAGAGGACCACCAGCTTGCCTGTAAAGCCGACGGCCTGGCGCGCCCGGCCATCATGACCAGCGCCCAGGTTCTGGGCAATCACCGGCACCAGGGCGGTGGGCAAGGCAAAATACAGGCAGTAGCCCAGTTGCAGGATGCGGTCCACCACGGCCATGCCCGCCAGTACCGAAGTACCGAAGGCGGCCAAGGTCACCATGAGGTAGGTGATGCCCACAGGCATGGCGAGGTTGCCCAGCATGGCCGGCAAAGCGATGGGCGCCAGCCGGCCGATGTGCAGCTTCAGCAGGCGAACATTGAGCCGCGCCGACAGGCCAATGTGGCGCTTGACCAGCGTCAGGCCCACGCCCAGGGCCACCAGGGTGGACACGCTGAATGCCAGGCCCGCCCCTTCCACCCCCCAGCCTAGCCCCAGAATGAACAGCGGATCAGCGACCGCCAGGGTCGCCGCACCGGCCACCAGTACCCCCAGGGCAAGGCGCCCGTGGCCCTGGGCTCGCAGGATCTGCGCGCACATCTGCATGGCCGCCGCCGGTACGCTGGCCACCAGGGTGGTCCAGATATACAACCGCGCCGTCGGGTAAGCCGCCGGGTCCGCGCCCAGCAACCGCCCCAGCGGCGCCATGGCCAGCAGTTCGACGCCGGCGATCAGCGCCGCCAAGGCCAAGGCCATGATCAAGAGGTGGCTGACCAGGCGCGCCAGTCGCTGGCTGACGTGGTGGCCAATGCGCTCGGACAGCACCACCCCTGCGGCGATCACCAGCCCCGAGACAAACGCGGCGTTGACGAACAGCAGGGTCTTGGCCAGCCCGACAGCGGCCAGCAGGCGCTGGTCATGGAGCTGCGCGACATAGACCAGGGTGAGGATATCGACCAGAAACACCGTCAACAGGCTCAGGGCGCTGGCGCTGGTCATGGCCAGCACGTGGCGGGCCAGTGAGCCTTGGGTGAAACGGGCGGTGGTGTCGCGCATGGCGGGCTCGAAAGAAGACGGGCACGCATTGCACCACTGTGGGCGCTGGCTTGCCAGCGGGATTTTCAGCAGGGCCTGAATGGCAGGCTGACACGCCACCTTTGCGAGGCACCGCTGCCCGCGACAAAATGCTCTAGCACGGGGCCCTCAAGCTTAAACGATTCAGGCCGAAGAGCTGATATCATTTTGACACCGCCTAGGAGGCCATCCCATGAACCTGAGACATCTCAACATCGCACCCCGGTCACTGTTGTGCTT
Source organism: Pseudomonas sp. RIT-To-2 (assembly GCF_029623465.1). Lineage (NCBI taxonomy): Bacteria > Pseudomonadati > Pseudomonadota > Gammaproteobacteria > Pseudomonadales > Pseudomonadaceae > Pseudomonas > Pseudomonas sp. RIT-To-2. Next base: position 8,065 of record NZ_JAPYKM010000050.1, read on the forward strand.
CGGTTTCTTCGCGCTACTGATCACCGCCCTCGGGCTGTTCTCCCTGCTGCAGTTCGCTGAACTGAAAAGCTCGCGTTCGACCCTCCAGGACCAGGTGCTGCCAGCGGTGCAGACCATCGGCCGGATCAAGAGCGACCTGTTGACCATCCGCCTGGGCAACACCAACCTGCGTACCGCCCTGAGCCCCCAGGCCGCGGACCTGGCGCGCACCAGCATCAACCGTGGCCGTGACGACCTGCAGGCCGACGTGCGCCGGCTCAAGCCGCTACTGGTCAGTGCCGATGCCCAGCAGGCCTACAGCAACCTGCTGGACGCCATGGGCAAGTACCTGGACGTGCACGCGCGCTTCCTCGACGCCCTGGCGCAGAAGCATGATGATGTGGCCACTGCCCTCAGCCAGCCCAATGGTGAGCAGACCTTGGCCGGCAACCAGTTCAGCAAGGACATCGACGAAGTGGCGCACCAGGCCGACCTGAAGATGGCCGAATCCGATGGCGTGGCCAACACCGCCTACAGCCAGGCGCGCAACGTCACCATCGCCGCCATCCTGGTAGCGCTGGCAGCGACCCTGGTACTGGCGACCCTGTTCACCCGCAGCCTGGTCAGCCCTGTGGCCAAGGCCCTGAAAGTGGCGCAGCAGATCGCCGACAATGACCTCAGCCAGCCCATCGTGGTCGATGGCCGGGATGAGCCGGGGCGCCTGCTCGGGGCCCTGGCAGTGATGCAGGACAACCTGCGCAAGACCCTGAGCGACCTGGGTGGCTCGTCCAACCACCTGGCGTCCACGTCCGAGGAAATGGCTGCCCTGACCCAGGACGCCTTGCACGGCATACAGCGCCAGAATGACGAAATCAACCAGGCCGCCACCGCCATCAACCAGATGAGCGCGGCCGTGGAGGAAGTGGCACGCAACGCAGCATTGGCATCGACCGCCGCCCGTGAATCCAGCCAGTCGGCCGAGAACGGCCGCCAGCGCGTGGACGAGACCCTGAACGTGATCAACGCCCTGCACGACTCGGTAGGCGCCACGGCGTTGGAAATCGATGGCCTGGCCTTGCAGCTCAAGGACATCAGCGGTGTGCTGGACGTGATTCGCGGCGTGGCCGAGCAAACCAACCTGTTGGCCCTCAACGCTGCCATCGAGGCGGCCCGCGCCGGGGACGCTGGCCGTGGTTTCGCGGTGGTCGCCGATGAAGTGCGGGCGCTGGCCCATCGCACCCAGCAATCGACCGCGGAAATCGAACAGATGATCGCCTCTATCCAGGGCGGCGCCAGCAAGGCAGTCAGCTCCATGGGCCTGAGCAGCGAGCGCGCCAGGGCCAGCCTGGTGGTGGCACAGGGCGCCGGTGACGCACTGGCCGAAATCACCGCGGCCATCGTGCAGATCAACGAGCGCAACGTCAGCATCGCCTCGGCCACCGAAGAACAGGCCCAGGTAGCCCGCGAGGTGGACCGTAACCTGACCAGCATCCGCGACCTGTCGATCCAGACCTCCGCTGGCGCCGACCAGACTTCGTCCGCCAGCGGCGAGCTGTCGCGCCTGGCGGTACAGTTAAATCAGGTGGTGTTGCAGTTCAAGGTCTGACCGCTGCGGCGTCCTTGTTCCCCACGAAAAAGCCCCCGGGCAGCCTGCGCTGCCCGGGGGCTCATACCTGCATCCGAACCGTCAGACCAGCGCGCTGCGGCGCTTGAGCTCACTGTTGAGGATGAAGTCGTTTTCCGAGTAGTCGACCGGGCAGTCGATCACGTGGACACCCGGGGTCGACAGGCACTGCTCCAGCAGCGGCAGGAAGCCTTCGGCGCTTTCCACGCGGTGGCCCTTGGCACCGTAGGACTGAGCGTACATGACGAAGTCAGGGTTGCCGTAGTCCAGGCCGTAGTCGGTGAAGCCCATGTTCGACTGTTTCCAGCGGATCATGCCGTAGCCGTCGTCACGCAGGATGATGACCGTCAGGTTCATCTTCAGGCGCACAGCAGTTTCCAGCTCCTGGCTGTTCATCATGAAGCCACCGTCACCGCACACCGCTACCACTGGGCGGTCCGGGTACACCAGGTGCGCGGCCATGGCCGACGGCAGGCCCGCGCCCATGGTCGCCAGGGCGTTGTCCAGCAGCACGGTGTTGGGCTTGTGGGCCTTGTAGTTGCGCGCGAACCACAGCTTGTAGATGCCGTTGTCCAGCGCCACGATGCCTTCGGCCGGCAGGGCGCGACGCACGTCGGCGACCATGCGCTGCGGGTAGATCGGGAAGCGGTTGTCATCGGCGCCTTCGGCGATCTGCGCTTCGTTGGCCTCGCGAATGGTCATCAGGCGGGTGAAGTCCCAGTGCGGCTGCGGCTCCAGGGCTTCGCCGATCTGCCAGATGGCGTTGGCGATGTCGCCGATCACTTCGATCTGCGGGAAGTACACCGGGTCGACTTCAGCGGAGCGGAAGTTGATGTGGATGACTTCGGTGCCGCCACGGACCATGAAGAACGGTGGCTTCTCGATCACGTCGTGACCGATGTTGACGATCAGGTCGGCCGCTTCGACGGCGCGGTGCACGAAGTCACCGGCCGACAGCGCGGCGTTGCCCAGGAAGCGCGGGTGGCGCTCGTCGACCACGCCCTTGCCCATCTGGGTGGTCACGAACGGCACGTTGGTCTTGTCGATCAGCTGGCGCAATACCTTGGCGGTCATTTTGCGGTTGGCACCGGCACCAATCACCAGGATCGGGCTGCGCGCGGCTTTCAGCTTGGCGACGGCGGCTTCGATGGCCTTGTTCTCGGCTAGCGGGCGACGGCTCAGGCTCGGGGTGATCGGCATGCTGTCGGTCTGCTCGGCAGCGATGTCTTCCGGCAGTTCCAGGTGCACGGCACCGGGCTTTTCTTCTTCAGCCAAGCGGAAAGCTTCACGCACGCGCGACGGGATGTTGTCGGCCGACGCGAGCTGGTGGGTGTACTTGGTCAGCGGCTGCATCATGCCAACCACGTCGAGGATCTGGAAGCGGCCCTGCTTGGACTTCTTGATCGGCTTCTGGCCGGTAATCATCAGCATCGGCATGCCGCCCAGGTAGGCGTAGGCACCGGCGGTCACCAGGTTGGTGGCGCCAGGGCCCAGGGTCGACAGGCTGACGCCGGTCTTGCCGGTCAGGCGGCCGTAGGTGGCGGCCATGAAGCCGGCGGACTGTTCGTGGCGGGTCAGCACCAGCTCGATGGGCGAGCGGCGCAGCGACTCCAGCAGGTCCAGGTTTTCCTCGCCGGGAATACCAAACACATATTTGACGCCTTCGTTTTCCAGGCATTGAACGACGACATCTGCGGCCTTGGCCATTTTCCTTCCTCAAACTCGTGGCGCGCTGATATGCGCCCATTACCATGACTGATCAGGGGAACAAGCCCCGTTTTTTTCACGCCGACGGCGCTACCGTCGCATCGCCCCGGCCCACAACGGCCAGTAAGGACGTGGACGAATGATTCGGCACAAAAGCCACTATTGCGAAACGTAACGGTTTCCAGCCCATGAATGCAACGGCCCAGAGCGATTGTTGGCGGATAGCGAACACTTTTGCCGGCGGTGAGCCGCGCCGCACGGTCCCACGCTGTGTTCTCAGGCAGGACCGGGCGAAGCTCGGGAAGGGCTAACCGCCCTCAGACACCTGTCGACACCGCCGCGACCGCCTCGATCTCAATCAGCATCCCCTCCAATGCCAACCGCGGCACGGGGATCAGCGTGCACACCGGTTTCATCGCCCCACCCCAGGCCAGATCAGCTTCCCGCACCCAGGCCGTCAACCGCTGCGGGTCGTGGTCGACAATCAGCAAGGTCAACTTGAACACCTGCGCCAGGTCAGCCCCCTGGGATTGCAGCGCCGTGGCCACGTTGGCCAACGCCTGGTGCACCTGTTCGGCGAACTCGGCGGACAGTCGCCCCTCGGCGTCTTCACCGCCCTGCCCGGCGATGAACACCAGGCGCGCGCCAGGCGCCAGTGCGGCCACGTGGGAATAGGCGTTGGGGCGGGGGTCGTACAGCCCGGCGGGGTTGGAAAGTTCGAAGGCTACTGGGCGGGGAATCTCTGACATGGGGTCTACTCCGTGACGAAAGAGCTGGTACTCTCCGGTCTCACCCTGACGGTGGCCGGCTACCTGCCGGGGCTGAAGCCTACTGCCCAGCCATGCTGGTCAACAAGAACAAGATCGCCTGGAACCTGCAATGGATGATGCACTGAAAGGAACCGCGGCTCGGCCGCTGGCGCTGCTCGCGCTGATATCGGGTGCCGTGGTAGCCACCTGGCTGGCTGCCCATGGGCACGCGCAAATCACCACGAACTTCCTCGTGTACTGGCTGCCCCACGCGGTGATCCTCGGCCTGCTCTGGCTGTCTCGGGCGTCAAAAGTGCTGATGGCCGGGGTGGCCACGGCCTTGGCGCTTTACCTGGCGTTGTACGGGGCGTGGGTGCTGTCCATGGCCGAGCCGGGCGGGTTGATCTGGTTGGGTTACCTCTGCTCGTTCCCCGGCGCGTTCCTGGCAGCCGCCGTGGCGCGCTACATCGAGTGGACCGCCCGCCCCTGCGACCGGCCATGGCTGACGGGCTTTGTCTGTGTGGCGCTGGGCCTGACCCTGAACCAGGGGGCGGTGTGTTCGACAGTGATGGCGTGCCGGTTGGAGTGAGCCCACGGGCGCCGTGGGCAAAGCGCTTATCCGCGTGCCCGGCGCGCCGCCTCGACCAAGCCGTTGAGCCAGTCCTGATGCCCATTGATCATCGGGTTGGGCTGAGCCTTGGCCGACTGCAGGGCTGGGGTGCCTTTCTGGGTTTCCTGGCTGATGTACCGTGGCGCCTGCTTCCCGAGCTGGCGCCCGGTCCCACAGGGGATCACCGCGATAGTGCGGAACACCCTGTGGGACCGGGCGAAGCTCGGGAAGGCCACGACGCGGTATGCCTGATGCACCGTGGCGCCTGCTTCCCGAGCTGGCGCCCGGTCCCACAGGGGATCACCATGATAGTGCGGAACACCCTGTGGGACCGGGCGAAGCTCGGGAAGGCTACGACGCGGCCGGCCTGATGCACCGCGGCGCCTGCTTCCCGAGCTGGCGCCCGGTCCCACAGAGGATCACCGCGATAGTGCGGAACACCCTGTGGGACCGGGCGAAGCTCGGGAAGGCCACGACGCGGTGTACTTGATACACCACGGCGACCACTCAGGAATACCCGGTGGGGCCCGCCATGAAAAGCTGGACGGTCTCCCTCGGGTTCAGCAGCTCGGTTTGCTGAGCCCGGTACCGATGGTCACTGCGCTCACCGGCACATCAGCGAATGCCTTCTCGGCTGCCTCGTTGAACTGCGGGTCGCAGTTGAAGCGTGTGTCGGTCACGTAGTCTTCACCTTTGGCCTTGGTCATCACCCCCTCCCACTGGCTGGCTGCGGCAAGGGCGGTGTCCGAGGCCAAGACCACCTCCAGCATCACCTCCTTGAAACCAACCGCATGGGGCCCCTCCCAGTGGGCGAACACCGAAGGGTCGGCGGCGTTGCCGCACAGGGTGAGGCAATCGGCGCTGTAGCTCAGGCCGCCGCCAGAGGAGGCCACGAACGCGCCAACGGTCAGCGGCTTGCCTGGGGCGGGTGCGTAGCTGCTGACGAACGAACTCAGGTCAGCCTGACAGTTGTCACCCAGCGCCATGCGCAATTTGCTGACACTGTTGCCCTCCACCGTTGCCGTGATGGTACAGCCCTGAACCTTGAACACGTGATCATTGCCATTGGACTCACGGGGAATGCCGGCCACCGATTCGAAATAACGCGGGTTGGTCCCCAGCATGTCACCATTGAACACTTCAGCCACCGTGGCCGCTTGAGCAGTACCGAACCACAGGGCAATGGAGCAGGCAAAACCAACACGTAGTGCATGACGCATGCGAGAATCCTTTCATGAGCGGAGATTGCACCGGCGTTGCCGGCGGCTGGACCGGCAGTCTAGCAAGGTGCCAAGGCTGATGGCCATCATGGCTGCCATCATTGTATGTCTGACGGCCTGAATGCAGGCCTCACAGGGAGGAACCCATGCAGTATGTGTTTTCTGAAGTGTTGAATGACCTGATCGACTACTTCCTCCTTGGCGACCTGCTTTTGCTACAGCGCTTCAAGGCAGAACATGGACTGGCCGACGACCTGGCCGCCGAGTTCGTGACCGGTGACAGCGGCGACCGAGCGGTGCTTGAGGGCGTGCTCATCCCGCTCGCAGGCGTCGAGAACCACCCCTACACCATTGTGTTCACACTGACCGGCACGGCACCCGAGCTGCTCAAGCCTGCCAACCGCCTGCAACATCAACGTGACGGCTATGCACTGCAGGTGGCCCACGGCAAAGTGCAGTTGTTTACCTGGCGTATCCTCCAGGCGTTCACCGCGCCAGCCGTGGAGCAGTTGCTGGCGCGATATGAGCAACCTGGGCGGCCCGGTATCGAAGTGGACAACGGCTGGTACAGCGTCGAAATACTGGCCGGCGAAGTGGCCCGCGATGGTGGCTTCGAACCAGCGTTCGAGTTTGTCCTGACCCCGCGCGAGGGGCCGGTGGATGCCAGTGGCGTAGATGTGGGCTACCGCTTCGCCGTGGACTGGACGGGTTAGGCCACGGCCCGAACCCGCTGTACGCTCAGATCGGACAGTGCCGCACCCGCGCATTCCAGCGTTCGCGATGGCGGGCGCGCCAGTCGGGGCTGCCAGAATCCAGCCAGGCCAGCGTGGCTTCTACGCTGGTGGGGCTGATCAGGAACCGGTCGATGTGGCTGGCGATGGTTTCATCGGCCAGGTGCAGCGCACTCAGGTACGCGTCGAACGACGCCGCCAGCACCACGTATTCATCGCCCTGCTGACGGCGGCCCGTCCACGCTGGCAGGCCGGCAACCATGGCGGCCACGTCCTGGCGGCCGTCGCGCAGGTCCAGCAGCAACAGGCTGGAACCCCCATCCCGCCCAATGGGCAATAGGCCGCTGGCGGGGTAATCGGGCAATGCCATGGCCTGTTCCAGCTCATGGGGGTTGCTTTCCCAGGTTTGCGCCAGGTCCAGGCCAAACAGCGAGAAGCTCATGAGTTCGCGCTCGCCATTGGCCAGGGTGACGGCAACATCGTACTCGACGATGGCGCCGTTGCACGCTTTGAGAAACTGCCGGTAGTCCGCCGGCAACGTCGCCTGAAGCAGGGCTTCCAGGCGCGCGATGGCCTGGTCGGTGGCGGGTTCCCGGGTGTCTTCCAGCAACAGACCGCGATAATCGGGCATAGGGTGTCATTCCTTGAACGAGGGGCTGGGCGCTACTGTACCCGTGGCCCGATCCAGCCACCAGACACACCAGGCCACGGCGCTGATCCCCGCGCCCAGCAGGCACACGGCCAACCACCCACCGTGAGCATACGCCTGGGTAGCCGCCACGGCGCCCAGGCCACTGCCCGCCGAGTAGCAGCACATGTAGGCGCCCACCATCCGGCTTTGAGCATCCGGCCGCGCCGCCAGGATCAGGCTCTGATTGGTGACATGCACCGCCTGCACGGCAAAGTCGAGCATGGCCACGCCCAGCGCCAGGGCCAGCAGCGAGCTGTGCGCCAAGCCGATAGGCAACCAGGACACCACTAGCAAGGCCAGGGCAAACCCTGTGGTTCTGCTTCCCTTGCCCTCATCCGCCCAGCGCCCGGCGCGGGCCGCTGCCAAGGCACCGGCAATACCCGCCAGGCCGAACAGGCCGATGTGGGCATGGGAGAGCGACAACGGCGGCGCGCTCAGGGGCAACACCATGGCGGTCCACAACACACTGAACGCAGCGAAGATCAGCATCGCGAACACACCCCGGCGTCGCAGCACCGGTTCGGTGGCATACAGCGCGAACATCGAGCGCAACAACGCCGTGTAGCCTTGGCCCGTGCGCGGTTCGGCAGTGCCAGGTACCGCACGCCACACGATGCCCGTCATTGCCAGCATCAGCCCTGCGGCCATCAGGTACACCGTACGCCACCCCGCCAGGTCGGCGACTGACCCGCTGACCAGTCGCGCCAGCAAAATGCCTATCACCACGCCGCTGGTCACGGTGCCTACCGCCTGGCCTCGTCGGTGGGGCGGCGCGAGCACGGCCGCATAGGCCACCAGCACTTGCACTACCACCGCCATCAAGCCCACCACACCCATCGCACCCAGCAACGCCCACCAGTGCTGCGCCATGCTGGCCGCCACAAGGGCCGCGGCGGACAGCAGCAATTGGCCGAGCACCATGGCCTTGCGGTTGAGCAGGTCACCCAACGGCACGATGAACAACAGACCGGCCGCATACCCCACCTGGGTGACCGTGACCACGATACCAATCATGGCTGGGGTTACGCCCAGGCTGACGGCCATGGTATCCAGCAATGGTTGGGCGAAGTACACGGTGGCCACCGCCAGCGCGCAAATAACGGCGAACAGCAGTGTCAGGGCCGACGAGCCCTGAGTCGCTGCATGGGTAACAGTCTTTGACGTCATCCTTGCCACCTATCTGGTTTCAATTTGAAACCGATTTAGCCGCAGAAGGTTTTAATTTGCAACCGGAATCCGTTTGGTCGGTATAATCAGCGCCACCCTCCCCAAGAGCCCACCCCATGGCCAGACAACCTGCCCTTGAGCACAGCGAATGCCCCGTCGCCCGTACCTTGGAAGCCATCGGCGAACGCTGGACACTGCTGATCATCCGCGATGCGTTCGACGGGCTGCGGCGCTTCAGTGAGTTTCAGAAAAGCCTGGGGCTGGCGAAGAACATCCTGGCGGCACGCCTCAAGGTGTTGACCGAACTGCAACTACTGGCGCTGCAGCCGGCGGCCGATGGCAGTGCCTACAAGGAATACGTGCTGACGGAGCGCGGGCGCTCGGTGTTCCCGTTGATCGTGTGCATGCGGCAATGGGGAGAGCAACACCTGTTCGAGGCCGGTGAGGCCCATTCGGTGTTGCTGGATGATACCGGTGGCCAGCCGGTGGCGGCGATGGAAGTTCGGTCAATTGATGGCCGGGTGCTTGGCCCAGAGTCGTGCCACCGCACCCGCGTTATTCGCCCCAGCCGTCAGGCCTCATGACCGGCCAGGGGGCTCACGGAGGTTTTCCACGAGGAAATCCACGAACGCCCTCACCCGCGCCGGCATCGCCGCGCCGCCGACGAACACCGCGTGAATCGGCTCGCGATCCCCGGGGTTGTAGCCTTCCAGCAATGACACCAGGCGCCCGTTTTGCAGGTCTTCCTGCACGCTGAACGCGCCGATGCGGGCGATACCGGCGCCCAGCCGGGCGAGTTGGGCGAGGGTTTCGCCGTTGTTGCCTTCGATACTGCCTGTGACCTTGATGGCCATGTCGTGCCCCTCGCGGCGAAACGGCCAATCCGGCGCGGCGCGGCGGAAGTTGAAGCGCAGGCAATTGTGGTTCAACAGGTCTTCGGGCTCCGCGGGCGTGCCATGGCGTGCCAGGTAGTCGGGGGACGCGACCACCACCTGCCCGGTGTCGCCAATGCGCCGGGCCGACAACGGGCTGTCGGGCAGTTCACCGAAGCGAATGGCCACATCGGCCTGGCCGCCGAGAATATCGACCACTTCGTCGCCCAGCGCCAAATCGACCAGGATGGCCGGGTAGCGCGCGCTGAACGCCGCCACCAGGGGCACGATGGCCAACCGGCCGTGGGCCAGCGAGGCGCTGACCCGCAGGCGGCCACGAGGCACGCCCTGGTCGGTGATGGCGTCTTCGATCTCGGCCATGTCGGCGAGAATCCGGCGCGCCCCGCGCAAGTACGCTTCGCCCTCGGCGGTGAAACGAATGGCGCGGGTGGTGCGTACCAGCAAGCGCGTGCCGATACGCTGTTCGGTGCGCGCGATGATGCGGCTGACTGACGAAGGCGTCAGCCCCAGTGCACGGGCAGCCGCCGACAGACTGCCGTGTTGCGCCACCAGGGCGAACACCGTCATTTCACCCGATCGTCCGTTGATGTCCATTTGTGCGCCCAGTGCAAAACTCTTGGTCTTTATCGGGGGCTACCGCCGCCAGAGGGGCGATTGTAGCATTTGCCTCACAGATAAGGAGCTACTATGCGTATCAACCCACCCCTCTTGGCGCTCGCCGCTGGCGCTTTTGGTATTGGTGTCACCGAGTTCGCGCCCATGGGCATGCTGCCCGGCATCGCCGCTGACCTTGGCGTATCGATCCCCACCGCCGGCTTGCTGGTCAGCGCCTACGCCCTGGGCGTGCTGATCGGTGCGCCGATCATGACCCTGACCACTGCGCGGGTACCGCGCCGCTACTTGCTGATCGGCCTGATGGCCATCTTTACCCTGGGCAACCTGCTGTCTGCCCTGGCCACCGACTACCAGACCCTGCTGTTCGCGCGGGTGGTGACCTCGTTGAATCACGGCGCCTTCTTCGGCATCGGTTCGATCGTGGCGGCCAGCGTGGTACCGCCGGACAAGCGCGCCGGCGCCGTGGCCGCGATGTTCATGGGGCTGACGGTGGCGACCATTGGTGGCGTGCCATTGGCCACCTGGTTTGGCGAAACATTCGGCTGGCGTACCGCGTTCTGGGGCATCGCCGGTCTGGGCGCGGTGGCCATGGCCTCGCTGTGGCTGGCATTGCCTGACATTCCCGCGGAAAAAAGCGATGGCCTGCTGGCGGAAATCAAGGTGCTTGGCCGTGGCCCGGTATTGTCGGCGCTGGCACTGACCGTGGTGGGCTCAAGCGCGATGTTCACCGTATTCACGTACATCGCGCCGATCCTGCGCGACGCCACCCATGCGTCCACCAATTTCATCACCGGCATGCTGGTGCTGTTCGGTATCGGCCTGACCCTGGGCAATATCTGGGGCGGCAAGGCGGCGGACCGCTCCGTGGACCGCACCCTGATGCTCTCGCTGACGGTACTGATCGTGGTGCTGGCGGCGTTCACCGTGCTGATGCGTTGGCCCATCCCCGCCGCCCTGGCGATACTGGTGTGGGGTGCGGCCAGCTTCGCCCTGGTGCCGCCGCTGCAGATGCGGGTGATGGAAGCGGCCAAGGACGCCCCCAACCTGGCGTCGGCGGTGAACATCGGCGCCTTCAACCTGGGCAACGCCATCGGCGCGGCGCTGGGTGGCGCGGTGATCAACGCCGGGCTGGGCTACCCTGCCATCGCCGTGGCAGGCGCGATGATGGGCGTGCTGGGCCTGGTGATGGTGCTGGCACTGCGCGTGCGCCCCGCTGCTCGCCTTGCGGTTGCCGAGTAGGTTTCACTCGAAATCCGCCATCTCGTAGAGCGGGCGAATTTCGATCTCGCTGGGCCCGGGCATCGGATTGGGGCAGCGCTTGACCCAGGCGATGGCCTCGTCCATGTCTTCAACTTCCCACAGCCAGAACCCCGCGACCAGCTCGCGGGTGGCGGCGAAGGGCCCGTCGACCACCGAGCGCGCCGGGCCATCGAAGGCAACCCGTTTGCCCTGCGAGGACGGCTTCAGCCCATCGGCAGCCCTCAGAATACCCGCCGCGACCAACTCCTCGTTGAATTTGCCCATGGCCTCCAGCAATTCGCTGGAGGGCAAGTCGCCCTTCTCGCTTTCTTCAGTGGCTTTCACCAGCACCATGACGCGCATCGCAGGCCTCCACACTCAGGGGGAATGGTTCCTTCACTGTAGCCGTTCGCCGCCCGGTTGCGCGGCGGCCGACAGTACCGTCAAGGCATGATCCACCGCCTGCAGCAGTTGTGCCCGCGGCACCCCATCCCGGGCCTGCACGGAGATGCCGTGCAGGAAAGTGGCATAGAAATCCCCCAGCGCCTGCACGTTCACGTCAGGGCGCAGTTGCCCTTGGTCCTTGGCCGCCTGTAAGCGCTCGACAACCTGCCGGGTACGCTCGCGCCGGTGCCCTGCCAGCCACGTCAGCACACCGATATTCTCCGGCGACACTCCCGGGGCAGCACTGACCACCAGGCAGCCGCGTGGCCGCCCTTCGTGGGTGTAGGTGTTCACGGCCGCGGTGAGCATCTGGCCCATGGCCGCGCCAATATCGGCCTGGCCCAGCGCGCGGTCGGCGAAGCCACCCTCGCCGGCTTCGTACAACGCCACCGCGGCCTCGAACAATTGCTGCTTGCTGCCGAACGCGGCGTACAAACGTGCCGATGCGATGCCCAGCGTGGACACCAGCGCTGACATGGACGTGCCTTCGTAGCCATGCTCCCAGAACAGCAACATGGCTTGGGTCAAGGCCTGCTGCGTGTCGAATTCCCGTGGTCGCCCTGCCATCTGATTACGCCTGTACATCAAAAGCGCGCAGTTTAACGCACATCGTCTTGACGGCTGCAACCGGACAACTCTATTCTTTGTCGATCGACAAACAATAGGATGTCACTGATGAAAACCCTCAAAGGACCGAGCCTGCACCTGGCCCAGTTCAGCCACGACCAACCCCCCTTCGACAGCCTGCCGCACATCGGCGCGTGGGCAGCGGGCCATGGTTTCAAGGCAGTGCAGATCCCGGCCTGGGACGCCCGCTTGTTCGACGTGACGCTGGCCGCGAACAGCCAGGCCTACTGTGACGAAGTCAAGGGTGAGCTGGCCGAACACGGCCTGGTGATCAGCGAACTGACCTCGCATATCTACGGCCAACTGGTGGCTGTGCACCCGGCCTACGACACCCTGTGGGATGCCTTCACGCCCCCAGCGCTACTGCGCCGGCCGCAGGCGCGGGCCGAGTGGGCGGCTGAACAGATGAAACTGGCAGTGCGGGCCAGCGCCCGCCTGGGCTTGACCGACCTGGGCACGTTTTCCGGTTCGTTGGCGTGGCCGTACCTATTTCCGTTTCCCCAACGGCCAGAGGGCCTGGTCGATGCCGCCTTTCAGGAGCTGGCCAAGCGCTGGCGGCCCATCCTGGACCTGTGCGATGACCTGGACATCAACCTGTGCTACGAAATACACCCCGCCGAAGACCTGCACGACGGCACCAGTTTCGAACGCTTTTACCACCTGGTGGATCACCACCCACGCTGCAACCTACTGTTCGACCCCAGCCATTTCGTCCTGCAACAACTGGACTATCTGCATTACCTGGACCTGTACCACGAATTCATCCGCATGTTTCACGTCAAGGATGCCGAGTTCAACCCCACCGGCCGCCAAGGCATCTATGGCGGTTACAGCGACTGGGCCGACCGCGCCGGGCGGTTTCGTTCCCTGGGCGATGGCCAGGTGAACTTCAAGGCCATCTTCGCCAAATTGGCCCAATACGACTATCCAGGGTGGGCAACGCTGGAATGGGAATGCTGCCTGAAGAACCAGGAGGACGGTGCCGGCGAGGGCGTGGCCTTCATCAACCAGCACATCATCCAGGTCACCGACCGCGTGTTCGACGATTTCGCCGGCGCGACGCTCAGCCCTTCGCACATTCAGGCAATGCTCGGCATCGCCCCCGCAGATCAAAGGAATGCATGAACATGAACCAGGCCGTTGACCTTGTCCAATCGCGCCAGAGCGATTTCACCCACCACTACGTACGTGCCGAAGGTGTGCGGATTCATTGCGTGATGGCCGGTAGCGGCACGCCCGTGCTGCTGATTCCGGGCTGGCCGCAGACCTGGCATGCCTGGCGCCATGTGATGCAAGCCCTGGCCGACCAGGGCTACCTGGCGATTGCCGTCGACCCACCGGGGTTGGGTGACTCGGACCGCCCTGAACAGGGCTATGACACCGGCTGTGTGGCGCGCCGCCTGCACCAGTGCATGCTGCAACTGGGCCATGAGCGCTACCACCTGGTGGGCCATGATGTGGGCATGTGGATCGCCTACGCCCTGGCCAGCGATCTGCCTGACGCGGTACTCACCCTTGCGGTGACCGAAGCGGTGATACCCGGCCTGGCCGACGCCCCCTCCATTTTCGTCGCGCCCGAGGAGAATATCTTCGTGTGGCACTTTCTCTTCAATCAGGTACAGGACCTCCCGGAACTGTTGATTGCCGGCAAGGAAGGCGCGTACCTGAACTTCATGTTCGACCGCTGGGCGTTCAGGCGCCACGCGGTGGATGCCGATACCTACATCCGTGCCTATTCGGCGCCTGGCGGCCTGCGAGGTGGCTTTGCCTATTACCGGGCGATACCCGAAACCATCCGCCAGAACCGCCTGCGCGCCCTGCGCCCGCTGAACATGCCGGTACTGGCGATAGGTGCCGAACACGCCACCGGCGACGCCCCCGTGCAGACCCTCAAGCCCCACGCGCAGAACCTGCGCGGCGCACTCATCGCGGGCAGCGGGCACTTTGTCATGGAAGAAGCACCCGAGGCCTTCAACGGCCAACTGCTGGACTTCCTTCAGGCCAACACCATCACCACCAGTACCACGCCCAGCAATACCAGGTAACTTCTGGCGTGCACCGTGTCGCTGATGCGCCCCACCAGCGGCCCGGCCAAGGCTATCCCGCACCACGCCCCGGCCACCAGCAACGCCAGGGCCGGCAGGTCGACATAGCCTGCGAAACCGCGACCCAGGCTATCGTGGCCCCAGGCCAGGGCGCTGTAGACCAGGGTGCCCGCCACTGCCATGGGCAACGACAGCGGGTTGGCCAGCGCCGTGGCCGTGGCCATGCTCGCCCCGCGACGGCGCATCAGCGGCACACTCATGACACTGCCGCCCACCCCCAGGAACGCGGCGATGGCACCGATGCTGGTGCCCGCCACAGCACTGTGGGCACGGCCCAAGGGGCGCAAGGTGCCCACCGGTTCGCCCAGGAAACCGGGCCGGAACACGGCATCGACGAGCGTCATGCTCAGGTAGGCAATGAACGCCCAGCGCACCCAGGCGCCGCTGACCACGGTGGCCAGCGCGGCGCCCGCCACCGCGCCCAGCGCTACATACCCCAGCAACGGCCTGACCATGGCCCAAGGCAGTGCGCCCACGCGCGCGCGCCGCCAGGTTGCCAATCCCGCCCCGAAGATCATCGCGGCCGTGGACGTGGCTACCGCGACTTGCATCGCGGCTTCCACCAGGGGAGTGCCAGGGGGCTGACTGGCCCTGATCAACCCATACAGCAACGGTACGGCGACGAAGCCGCCGCCAAACCCGAACAACACCGTGGTCATGCCGGCCAGCACACCAAAAGCCCCCAACGCATACCAGAACATACGCACCTCCTTCAGAAACCAGCCTGGTGACTTTAAGGAAAAGGGTGCTGGCCAGCTTGCGTGGGTTAGCCAATAATCATCGAATTTCGGCCAATGGCTCTGCACCATGCTCAACGTCCCCCTCGCAACCGTCGACGCAACTGACCGTGCCGTCCTGGCCATCGGTACCGACTACACCCCCGGCACGGTGCTCAGCGCCCATGTGCACCGACGGGCGCAGTTCCTCTACGGCATCAGTGGCCTGATGGAGGTGGAAACCGATGACGGCGCCTGGGTGATTCCGCCCTACAGCGGCGTATGGATTCCCGCCGGCAAACGCCACCGCGTGGTGATGTGCGGGGTCAGCACCCGCAGCCTGTACCTGGAGCCTGCGCTTGAGGTGCGTGACAACGGGCAATGCCAGGCGCTGGTGGTGTCCCCCTTGCTGCACCATTTGCTGCTGGCCAGCGCCGATGTGCCGGCCCGGTACGACGAACAAGGGCGCGACGGCCACCTGGTGCACCTGATCGTTCATGAACTGCGCAAGGCCACCTGCCTGCCGCTGTTCGCCCCCCTGCCCCGCGAACCGCGCCTGGCAGCGCTGTGCCGTGACTTTCTGGCCGCCCCAGGCATTGGCCAACCCGCCGATGCCTGGGCCGAGGCCTTGCACTGCAGCCCACGCACCTTCAGCCGGCTGTTTCGCCAGCACACCGGGCTGTCGTTCGGCGAATGGCGCCAGCAGGCCTGCCTGCTGGCCGCCGTCACGCGCCTGGCGGCCGGCACCCCGGTGACCCGGGTGGCGCTGGAACTGGGGTATGAGAGCCCGAGTGCGTTTTCGAGCATGTTCCAGCGTCGCCTGGGGTGCGCGCCCAGTACGTACTTGATGAAGGACGACCGGGGTTGAGCGTCAGCGCAATGCCGCTGGCGCACACCATGAGGGCGCCCACCACGACCGGCAACGTCGGCACGTCGGCGAAGACCAGGTAACCCAGCAAGCATGACCAGGCCACGCTGGTGTATTCCAGAGGCCCCACCAGCGATGCCGGCGCATGGCGACAAGCCTCGAAAAAGCAGTATTGGGCCAGGTAGACCTGCACGCCCAGCGCGACCATCAGGCCCCATTGCGCCGCAGTTCCCGGCGTTTGCCAGTGCATCAACCCGGCACTGAACGCCAGGAACACCACGCTCGTGACCAACACCTGCACCGCGGCACTGTCGCGGCCGCCGCTGCGCCGGGTGTAGATAATGGTCAGGGCCCAGAACAGTGCCGAGGCCAGCGCCAGCACCGTGGGCAGCGGGCTGATGGCCCCACCCGGGTTGGCGGCGATGACACTGCCCGCCGCCCCAACGGCTAACGCCAGCCAGCGGTAGCCACGAATGACCTCGCCCAGCATGAACACGGCCAGCACCGCGATGATCAGTGGCGCCGTGCAATACAGCGTCATCACCGCCGACAGCGACATCTGCCGCGCCGCCAGAAAAAAACAGGCCATGGCCGCGAATTGCAGGCCGCCCCTGAACAGCATCGCCCCACGCCCCGGGCTGGCGACCGCCGCGGCAACCGTGCCACGCCGGCTGAACAGCAACGTGATAAGCAGCACCACGGCGCTGCGCAGGAACACCAGTTGCCACAACGAGTAGTCGGCGCTGAGCCATTTCACCGTGGCGAAATGCACCGAGTACAGGGCATAGCTGACACAGGCGAATACGGCGCCCAGGTAAAGGCGTTGGCGCATGGGTAGTTCCTTCATGTGACTTGCCGGTGAAGGCGATGAGGGCTAGAGTTGCAGGTAGTTAACTGGTCTACTATCCCATGAGCAAAGAAAATCACAGCACCCGTGCAAGGCTGGTAGCCGAAGGCCTGAAATCGATGGTCATCAACGGCTACGACGGCATCGGCCTGAACGCCATACTGGACGCCGCCGGCGTGCCCAAGGGCTCGTTCTATTATTTCTTCAAAAGCAAGGAGGCCTTTGCCAGTGCGGTGCTCGACGCTTACGAGGCCCATTACGGTCACGTACGCGCCAGCCACTTTGGCAACACCCACGTCAGCCCACTGCAGCGCCTGAAAGGCTATTTCGCCGAAGCCGGCCCGCTCCACCTGGCGGAACAGCCCATGGGCGGTTGTCTGTACGGCGTATTCGGGCAACTGGCCCCCGCCCGTAGCCCGGCCTTCCGCCAGCGGCTGGCCGAGGTATTCGGGCGCTGGCAGGCGCAGATTCAGGCGGTGCTGACCGAAGCCCAGGCGGCGGGGGAAATCGGCGCGCACGTGAATGCCGCCGAGGCCGCCGCCTTTCTGATCGAAGCCTATGAAGGGGCGTTGATCCGCATGAAAGTGGACGGTAACAACCAGGCGTTCGAGCGCTTCATGCAGTTTGCTTTTGCTGCGTTGGCAAGCCGGGACGGTGAAGCGCAACCCCACCGCCCATCAGGCCCGCCGCAAGCCCTCTGAACGTTACTGCCCCCGGGCCGCCAGCATCGCCGCTTCGCTCGCCTGGGTCATGGGCTCGCCCTTGGTCGCCAACTGGTGGTAGAACGAGCCTCCGAGCGGCGCGGGCCAGGTCGGGGCGAACAGCTGCGCCAGGTCGATGGTCTTGGAAAAGTTGTCCTTGGTCAGGTTGTACCCGCCCATGTAGTTGCCCGCCCAGGGCGAGTCAGCGGCCACCAGTTCGATCGCCGAATCGCGATAATTGACTGCGGCGGTTTTCAGGTCGCTGGAGGCGTTGAGCAGCGTATTCAGCTTGCCCAGGTCGGCGGCGCTCAAGCTGCCCGCGGTACCGAAGGCCTGCAGGTTGCCATCGGTATCAACCGTGAAACCAAACGGTTGGCTGGCCAGGGCCGGGTATGTCTTGGCCAGGGTGGACTGGAAGGTAGCGAACGCGCTTTTCAGGGTGTCGTGGTTGGCCGAATGAAGGGCCGCCGCCTGAGGAAAGTTCGCTGACAGCCCACGGCCGATCCAGGTCTCGATGGCCTCCACGGGCTCGCTTGCCACCTCGGACTGGGCCGGTTCACTGGGGTAATAGACCGCGGCCGGTGTGTTGGCGACGGTAGCGGCCATGGCCGCGGTGGTCGCGTTGCTGGTCGCCTGGGCAGTCAGCGGCTGGGCCGCCACCGTCAGCGTGGTGGCGATTGACGAGACGGCAGTGCTTGAAAGGATATTCATTGCATCATTCCCTGATGATGGTGGGTCAAGCTTTGTATCGGCATGGATACAGACAACTTGAAGGGTAATGGCACGACGTATCTGCGCCCGGTGGCAAAAAAGCCAAATTGCCATGTGTTCCGTTCGTTGTTTTCTGCGTCGCACCTCTCATTGCCTGTCCTTCTTGCCTGGAGTCACTGATGCCCGCGCCGAAATCCCTGCCCACTGCCCTGCTGGGCCTGGCCCTTGTCTGCCCGACCGCGGCCGAGGCACAGGACCTCGAACTGGGCCAGGTCGTCATCCGGGACCAGGACCTGAGCGGCGAAGACCAAGCCGTAACCGACGCCGAATCGCGTCAGGCTCAGGTGCCCGGCGGCACCAACGTGGTGGACATGCGCCGCCCGCTGCAGGGCCGCGTCGCCAGCAACCAGGATGTGCTGGCGTATCAGCCGGGGGTATACGCCCAGTCCGCCGGCAACGAAGGCGTGAAGATTTCCATTCGTGGTTCGGGCATCAACCGCGCCCCCGGCGCCCATGCCTCGGGGCTGTATGCCATGCTCGACGGCCTGCCCCTGACCGGGCCGGGCGGTACACCTTATGAACTGCTGGAACCGCTGTGGCTGGACCACGTGGACGTGATGCGTGGCGCCAACGGCTTTGACCGTGGCGGCCTGGCCCTGGGCGGCGCCATCGACTACGTCAGCCATACCGGCCATGACGCGCCGCTGCTGCAACTTCGCTACGCCATGGGCAGCCACGGCTACCGTCAGCGCCAGGTCAGCTCTGGCCAGGTACTGGGGAATTTCGACTACTACGTGGCGGTCACCGATGCTCGATCCGATGGTTACCAGGACCATACCGCCAGCACCAGCCAGGGGGTCATCGCCAACTTCGGCTATCGTCTCAACCCCAACCTGGAAACCCGTTTCTATTTCCGCCACCGCGAAACCGACAACGAGTTGGCCGGGCGGGTCACCAAGCACTCCATCGAACACGATGCCCAGGCGGCCAACCCCACTTACCAGGCCCGCGATTATCAGCGCGACGAACCCGGCAGCACCTTCATCGGTAACAAGACCACCTACTACATCGACGACGACTCCAGCCTGCAGACCGGGCTGGTGTACCACGATTACCCCATGGACCTGCGCGAGGGCCCGAACCGCCTGAAGGTGGCGTACACCGATGTCAGCGGCACGTTCGATTACAAGCGCCGCGACACCCTCTTCGGCATGGAAAGCAACAGTCTGATCGGCCTGCGGGTCACCAAGCACTTGCCCAATGACGGCGCCAGCGAGTTCGTGCGCATCCCCGTCAATTACACGCAAAACCTCGCGCCCGGCACACGCATCCGCGACTTTACCTACCAGGGTTCGGACACCGTGCTGCACGCCAGCAACGACCTGGAAATCGCCGATGACCTGTGGCTGACCACGGGCCTGGCCGCCATCTACACCCGCCGCGAGAGCGCGGTGACCTACCCCGAGGGCGGCGGCAAGACCAGCCTGCATGACTGGGACTACGCCCCGCGCCTGGGCCTGCGCTACCAGCTGACGCCGGATGTGCAGGTGTTCGGCAACCTCAGCCGCTCGGTAGAGGCACCGCACCCTTGGTCGCTGATCTACAGCTCCAACCAGACGTTCACCAGCGGCGTGGCCACCGGCGCCCAGCGTGACCCGGTAAAGCTGCGCAACCAGACGGCCACCACCCTGGAAATCGGCGGCCGGGGCGATAGCCCCGCGGGCCAGTGGAGCCTGGCCTGGTACTACGCCCAGGTGCGCCATGAGCTGCTCTCGGTGCTGCCCGACGCCAACGCCGTCACCCCTTATGAACTCAACGCCAGCCCCACCGTGCACCAAGGGGTGGAAGCCAGCCTGCAGAGCACCCTGTGGTCTGCACCTGGCGTTGGCCAGTTGAGCCTGCGCCAGGCCTACACCTTCAGCGACTTCCACTACCGCGACGACGACCGCTTCGGTGACAACCGCCTGCCGGGCCTGCCCATGCATTACTACCAGGGCGAGTTGCGTTACGACTGGCCCCAGGGGGTGTTCGCCGCGGTCAACACGCAACTGGTGTCCAAGGTGGCGGTGGACTACGCCAACAGCTATTACGCCGACCCTTACGCCTTGTTCGGTGCGACCTTGGGGTACAACGCCCCGAAGGGCGACTGGCAGACGTGGGTTGATGTGCGCAACCTGACCAACCAGCACTACGCCGCGACCGTCACCCCGGGTTATGACGACAAGGGGCTGGACGCTGCGCGCTCGACGCCAGGCGAAGGGCTGGGGGTGTACGTGGGCGTCTCCTGGAGCCTGCGCTGACCCCACCCAGCCAGGCCATAGCCGCTGCCGTGTACCTGATCGAATGGCTGTGGGAGCACTGCTTGCGCTGCCTGCAACAGGCATTACTCTAGGGGCTTTTGCACCAAGGAGCGGCACATGAAGCCACTGGACGAATTGATCGACCTCGACGACCCCGGCATGCCCGTGGTCAACAGCCTGCTGGCGGAGGCAACGCGCCCTTTCGAACTGCTACCGCCTTCAGCCGCCAACACCCAGGTGTTGCTGGGGCTGCAGGTCACGACGCGTTCCACCCTGGGCGCCATCGCCCACGATACCGGCGGGCTGCTGATCGATCACGGCTGGCTGCGCCTGCTCGGCAGCGGCAATGCCCGGCTACCGCGCAACCTGCTGGACTGGAACACGGCACGTGGCGAAGGCTACCTGCTGGTGGCCGACGACGCAGCCGGTGGTTTTTTTGCGCTCAATGGCGGCGCCCTGGGCGGCGACCTGGGGGCGATGTATTACCACGCGCCCGACACCCTGGCCTGGGAAGCCCTGGAAATCGGTTACACCGACTTTCTCGGCTGGGCGCTGAGCGATCGCCTTTCGCAGTTTTACCAGGGGCTGCGGTGGGACAGCTGGCAGCAGGATATGCGCCAGGTGTCGGCGAACCAGTGCATCAGCTTCTACCCATTCCTGTGGACCGAAGAAGGCAATGTGGCCACCAGCCGGCGCACGGCCGTCGATGTGGCCGAGCACTACAACCTCACGGTTGGCCAAGGCTCATGACCTGCGCCCGGCGCATTGATTTGCCTTCTGCCTTCCAATCCCGCTAACATACGTTCCATATACACTTCATATATGGAACGCCGATGGGTATCGTCAAGATTTCCGATGTGATGCACGAGAACCTGCGCGTGGCTTCCGGCGCACTCAGCCGCTCCATCAACGCGCAGGCCGAGCACTGGATGCGCATCGGCATGCTGGCCGAGTTGCACCCGCACCTGCCCCACAATGAACTGACGCAATTGTTGATTCGCGCCGAACAGGCCGGCGGTTTCGACCTGCACACAGTTTCCACCTGCATGGACGAACGCCTGGAGGCTGCACGATGAGCAAGGCTGTAACGATCAAGACCCCCGCGGAAATCGAACTGTCGCGCACCGCCGGCAAGCTGGCCGCCGACGTGCTGCACATGATCACCCCCTACGTGAAACCCGGCGTCTCCACCGATGAGCTGGACCGCATCTGCCACGACTACATCGTCAACGTGCAGAAGGCCAAGCCGGCCAACGTCGGCTACCACGGTTTCCCCAAGACCATCTGCGCCTCGGTGAATGACGTGATCTGCCACGGCATTCCCAATGGCAAGGTGCTGGCCGACGGCGACATCCTCAATATCGATGTGGCGGTGATCAAGGATGGCTGGTTCGGCGACACCAGCCGCATGTACCTGGTGGGCCAGACCAGCGACGAGGCCCAGCGCTTGGTACGTACCACGTATGAAGCCATGTGTGCCGGCATTCGCCAGGTTCGCCCCGGTGCGCACCTGGGCGACATCGGCCACGCGATCCAGACGGTGGCCCACCGCGAAGGCTTCAGTGTCGTGCGCGAATACTGCGGCCATGGCATCGGCAAGGTCTACCATGACGAGCCGCAGGTGCTGCATTACGGCAGTCGGGGCATGGGCATGAAGTTGGTCAAGGGCATGATCTTCACCGTGGAGCCCATGCTCAATGCCGGCAAACGCCAGACCCAGACCCTGGCCGATGGCTGGACAGTGATCACCCGTGACCAGTCATTGTCGGCACAGTGGGAACACATGGTGGCGGTGACTGACGACGGCTTCCAGATCCTCACCCCATGGCCTGCGCCGGTAGACGGTTACGAAGCGATCATCTGATCCGCTGTTTCAGGCTGAATCTGACGCTGGTACGCGAGCAGATTCAACGGCATGCTAAGGTCCCCTTTCCCCTGCCGGCCCGCCATGAAACGCTACGAACAGCTTGCTGACGAAATCGCCCTGATGATCCGCACGGGCGTACTCAAGGCTGGCGAGAAGGTGCCGTCGGTGCGCACCGCCAGCCGCACCTTCGTGGTCAGCCCGTCCACGGTGTTCCAGGCCTATTACCTGCTGGAAGACCGTGGCCTGATTCAGGCACGGCCACGCTCGGGCTACTTCGTGCGTGAACAGCCCACCCGCGCGCTGACCGAGCCGGCCATCAGCAGCCGCCAGGCCGACAGCACCGAAGTGGACGTCAGCGAACTGGTGTTTTCGGTGCTGGGCTCCCTGAAGGACCCTGGCACGGTGCCCTTCGGGTCGGCATTCCCAAGCCCCGACCTGTACCCCCTGCAGCGGCTGGCCCGCTCCATGGCCCGCACCGTGCGAGACATGGCGCCCCAGGCGGTGATAGCCGACATGACAGCCGGCAACCCTGACCTGCGCCGGCAAATCGCCTTGCGCTATATGATCAGCGGCGTGCACCTGGCCATGGACGAGCTGGTGATCACCAACGGCGCGCTGGAAGCCTTGAACCTGTGCCTGCAAAGTGTGACCGAGCCAGGCGACCTGGTGGCCATCGAGTCGCCGGCGTTCTATGCCACGCTGCAAGTGCTGGAGCGGCTGAAGCTCAAGGCCGTGGAAATCCCGGTGCACCCGCGCGAAGGCGTCGACCTGGACACCTTGGCCGACCGCCTGCAACGCCTGCCCATCAAGGCCTGCTGGTTCATGAGCAGCCTGCAGAACCCGCTGGGCGCGAGCCTGCCCACGGCCGCCAAGGAAGCCCTGTACAGCCTGCTGCGCCAGCATCAGGTGCCATTGATCGAAGATGACGTGTACAGCGAACTGCATTACGGCCCGCAGCCCCTGCAGCCGGTCAAGCGCCTGGACCGCGACGGCCTGGTGATGCACTGCGGCTCGTTTTCCAAGAGCCTCGCGCCCGGTTACCGGGTGGGCTGGGTGGCAGGCGGGCGTTTCGCCCAGCAGATCAGCCGATTGAAGCTGATGACCACGATCTCGCCATCGGTGCCGGCCCAGGCAGCCATCGCCGACTACCTGCAGCACGGCGGCTATGACCGTCACCTGCGCAAGTTGCGGCACAACCTGGAAATGCAGCAGAGCGCCATGCTGGCCTCGGCCGCGCGCCACTTCCCCGACGCCACGCGGGTCACCCGGCCCGACGGCGGTTATTTCCTGTGGTTCGAATTTCCTCGGCAAGTGGACTCGCTGCAACTGTTCCAGTTGGCCCTGGCCCAGGGCATCAGCATCGCCCCGGGGCCGATCTTCTCGGCCACCCGCGGCTTCGCACACTGCGCGCGGCTGAACCATGGGCACCCGTGGGACAAGCGCAGCGAGGATGCCATGGCGATGCTGGGGCGGATCGTGGCCTCGTTCTGACCCAGCCCGCTGGGTCAGGCAAACAACTCCCGGTCCTGGATTTTGCGCAGGTCGCTGTAGTCTTCCTGCCACCAGGCGCTCTCGCCCGCTTGGCGGGGTGGCCGGCGCAGGGTCAGGGCGCTGCGGGTGCCGGCGTCGGCGCTTTCCTGGGCGACGCGGAAATGGTAGTGGTCCAGCAAGCGCACGGCTTCCACCATGTAGGCAACCGCCACGCGGCGGTCCCGGATCAGCAGCAAGTTCTCGCCATTGCTGCGGTCGGCGGCATCGGCGAAGTTGTACGAGCCCATGTACACCCGCGCCGTCGGCTTGTCGAAGTCGATGACCACGAACTTGTGGTGCAGGCGCACCCCCGCGCCACCGATCAGGCCCGTGGGCTCGGCCTGGAACGGCGCCGGCACCTGCTTGTTGAGGGCCGAGGCATGCAGAATGGCACTTTCGCCGCCGGGCAGCAGCACGTCCAGGCCTTCCTGCATCTGCCGGTCGGAGATGCCATACACAAACACCGCCGGGTTGGCGGCCACCTGTTTGATGGCTGCCTGGATAGGGCCATTGGTCTGGTACAGAAACGCCAGGGAAAAGAGCAGGCTGGAGCCCGTGGTGGCGATGTCGCTGCCCACTCCCGCCAGCGCCGCGTTGTCCTGGCCATGGGGCGAAAACGTGACCTGAGCGTCGATGTTGTCCAGCCCCAGGTTGTGCCACTGGGCCACGGCCAAGGCGCCGAATTCCCGGGCCGAGGGGCTGGCCCAGTACTGGGCGAATGCCGCCTGGAACAGCTGCAAAGCCGTCTCACCTTGCAGCACCAGGGCGTTGTTGGCCTGCACGTAGATACCGCGCCAGCTGAAGTTGGTCGAGCCGCACACCACGGTTTTCGCCGTGCTGCCGTCCAGCAGGATGACCTTGTTGTGCTGCAGGCTGCCCATGTGCTCGCGCTTGACCGTCGCCCCTGCCTGGGCCAGGCGGGCGGCCGCCTGACTCTCGGCGGAATCGGCGGCGCCGTGGCCACTGCTGTCGTCGATGATGATCTGCAGACGGCTGCCCAACTTCTCCAGGCGGCTGACCACGTTGGGTTCGTTCAAGTCATAGGCGATGACCTTCACCTGAGCATCGCTGTCACTGACCGCCTGGTCCAGCACCGCCAGAATCGCTTCGCGGGCCTCGAACCCCATCCACTGCAGCGCCGCCTGGGCATCGGCGTGGGTGGGGACGAAGTCCAGGCCGTCATCGGCCTTGCGCGGCAACAACGTCACCAGGTTGCGATCATCCTTGGCATAGCGCTCGACGAAGGCCTGGGACGACACGTAGCCGCGGGTGAAGGTGACGTTGAGCTGGCCAGGCCAGGTGTCGCGTTGCAGCTCGATGTCGCCCACCTGGGCTTCGCCGTAGCTGAGCTGGTCCTGGGCATTCATGAACACCGGTGTGACGCGGTAGGTGAACGCGCCGGGCAGCTCGGCGTTGCGCGGAAAGTGCACCCAGCGAAATTTCTGGATAGGCGACAGCAGGCTCGACAGCGCCGTGGTGGGCACACTGCCATCCGCCGTGGCGAAGGTCAGGCGGTTGTTGAGGGCATAGAAGCGGTCACCTGCCGGCTCCTTGTATTCGATACCGAAACCGACGAAATCCGCAGGCGGCGGGCCGTCTTTCCAGTTCATCGCCAACAGCAGCATGCCTTCGCTGCGGTGCAGTTTGAGCGTGAACAGCGCTGCCGCATTATCGCCGCTGACTTGAAAATCCCCTGGCATGGCACCGCTTCCTTGACTGTGATGGGACGGCAGCTTGCCAGATCCGGATTACAACGCAAAGTACCTGCCCCCGTTGCGCCCGTGGGGGCAAATACGCCACAGTGATGCCCTCCACTGAAACGGGCCTCTCATGCGCCGCTGGCTTTTCTTTCTGCTCGCCCTCCCCTCTGTTGCCCTGTGTGGCCAATGGTCGAGCGTGACGCCCCGCCCCGGCGCCGGCGCACTGCACTTTTACAGCTCGCAACCCGGCAATGGCCAGGCGACGTCTGCGCTGGTGGTGGTGCACGGATTCCCTCATGATGCCCTGCGCACGTTCAACGCCGGTGTAGCGGCCAGCCCCGACGCTGTGGTGATAGCCCCGCTGTTTCAAGCCAATGACCCCGACCGCTGTCAGCATGGCGACGAACCTCGCGCCGTGCCCGGTGAGCTGGTATGGACCTGTTCGGGCTGGATGCAAGGCGAACCGGCCATCAATGCCCCGCAGGTCAACGCGTTTGTCGCCATGGACGCCTTGATCGCCGAGGTGCACCGCCAATGGCCATCGGTGCGCACGATCACCGTGGCAGGATTCTCGGCCGGGGCGCAGATGGTTCAGCATTACATCGCCTTCGCCGCGCCCCAGCCGGGGTTGCGCTTCGTCGTCGCCGACCCGGGCACCTGGCTGTATTTCAAGGCAGAACGGCCTTACGCCGTGCCCCATTGCCCAGGTGTCAACCAATGGAAATATGGCACCCAGGGGCTACCTGCCTGGCTACCCGGTGATGCCGACGCCGCCTGGCGCCGATACGCCAGCGCCAAGGTTCATTACCTGGCCGGGAGCCTGGATACCGGTGACGCCAAGGGCACGGCGTACCGGCTGCTGGACCGCTCCTGCGCGGCCATGGCTCAGGGGCCGTACCGGCTGGAACGCGCCCGTGCGTTCACCCAGGCAGTGGGCCAACCGCTGATAGAGGTGCCCGGCTGTGCCCACGATGTACGGTGCGTGTTCGAGTCTGCCCAAGGGCGGGCCGTGCTGGCCCCTTAACGGATACCTGGCACCCGCACCTGATCCTGCTGGCACTGCATCTTCACCCCACGCCCGCAGGCTGTGAACGCCAGGTCCTTGGACAGGCACACCCGCACCTCGGCCAGCTGCGGGCCGCTGCAGCGCACCACCACGCCATCTTCGGGCATGCCGGGGTTGCTCTGGCGAAACAGCTGGACGATTTCCTGCGGTGCGAATGACTGTGCGCCTTCGGAGGGTTGCAGGGCTGCCGGCACCTTGACCCGGCCCAGGGCGCGGTCGGCGATGTCCATATAGGCGGTGGCACTCAGCCCGCTGCAGGTCCCGTGTTTGCTCCACTCGTGTTCGACCAGCGAGCGGCTGGGATACAGGCCGGCGCCCTGGGTGCGCTCGGCGGCTGACAGTGGCGTGCCTGGCTCGCAGTTCTGCGGCCAGCCGCCCTTGAGGTACTGGGGCCACAGGCCATGCAGGACGAAGCCATACCCCTTGCCGCTGCACTGCTCGTTATTGCCATGGGTAAGGCAGAAGGTCGGCGACCATGACAGGCTCAACAGGTAGTAGTCGAACTGGCCCGCGACCGACGGCGGGCGTTGGTTCTTCTGCCGTGCATCGGCGGTGCCGAGGCTGCACAACAGCATCAAGGTGATCAACAGCGTACGAGCCATGGCGCGGCCTCCCGGGAAAATGACAGCGAACTCTACCACCGCTTTCGCCTTGAAGCCTGCCCCACCGCGCCGCCCGGTCCCGCAGGGTGTCTGAGGTAGCGGGGCAGCC
>NZ_JAPYKM010000051.1:0-32272 GCF_029623465.1 Pseudomonas sp. RIT-To-2
AGCCTTGTCCTGGCGCATGGCCGGAGCCAGGCGCGTGGGGGCTTGCAGGGGCTCGAGCTGCTGCAGCCAGAAAGCCTCGCTGCGAGCAGCGTCCTGCTGCTGCAACCACTGGATATAATCGCGATACCGGGTCGCTGGGGCGCCTGGGAGAACGTCGACATAAGCCTGCAACACCTCACCCATCAACCGCGAGCTGCTCCACCCGTCGAGCAGGATATGGTGCTGGGTATAAATCAGGTGCCAGGTATCATCACCGGTACGGATCACCGCCAGGCGCAGCAATGGCTCGTGCAGAAGGTCGAAACCACGGCGGCGCTCAGCCTGGGCATATCCGGCCAGCTCGGCCTGTGCATCCGGGCGCTCACGCCAGTCCAGGGACACCACGGGGAACGACACGTGACGACGAATGACCTGAAGATGATGGCCCTGCACATCGATGAAGCTGGCGCGGAGCACTTCATGGCGGTCAACCACCCGTTGCCAGGCAGCGATGAACCGGGCCACATCCAGCCCCTGAGCATCAACGCGCATCTGGTTGATGTAATCACCCGCCCCCTGCGCCAGCAGGCTATGGAAGAGCATCCCTTGCTGCATGGGCGATAGCGGGTAGATATCCTCGATATGGGACGCAGGGATCGGCAGACCGTCCAATTGCGCTTGGACAAGCCCCGCCAAGGGCACATCAGACGGTGTGATACCGCCAGCGCCCTCGGCGCTGCAATGCTCGGTGATAGCGATCAGGCACTGCTCCAGTGCCAGGGCCAGGCCCTTGATGGTCGCCGCCTCGTAGACATCCCCGCTGTAAGTCCATTCCAGTTGCAGTGCGCCGTCGTACACCTGCCCATTGAGGCTCAGCCAGTTGCCCAGCGGCGCCTGTTCGCTGCGCGAACGGCCGGCATTCTCCAACGCAGGGGAGAACAACGCGCCATCCTCGGCAGCAAAGCTGCCATCGAATTGCCCCAGGTAGTTGAAGGTCACCCGCGGCTGCGGCAGCGCCTGCAAGGTCGCGCGGTTATCCGGTGTTCCCAGATAACGCAGCACACCGTAGCCCAGGCCACGGTCCGGAATAGCCCGCAATTGTTCCTTGACCGCCTTGATCGACGCTGGCAGCGAGTCGCCCGGTGTCAGGCGCACAGGGAACAGGCTGGTGAACCAACCAACCGTGCGGCTGAGGTCCGCGTCGAACACATCTTCACGCCCATGCCCTTCCAGCTGGATCAACACGGATGGCTGCCGGCTCCATTGGCACAGCACGGTGGCCAGTGCCGTCAACAGCAAATCATTGATCTGGGTGCGGTACGCAGCAGGCGCCTGCTTCAACAGACGCTGAGTGTGACGCGCGTCAAGGCGCGTCATGACGGTGCGCTCGTGTTGCCCGTCCTGACTGCCTTCGGCGTGATCCCTGGGCAATTCCTGCACGGGCTGGTCGAGCATGGCCTGCCATACGCCCATCTGTGCCTGCAGTCGGGGACTGACAGCGTGACGATGCAAGTGCTCGGCCCACTGCTGTAATGAACAGGTTCTGGCCAACGGCTGAGGCTGGCCGCCTTCGGCGAGTTGCCGGTAGGTGGTTTGCAAGTCTTCGAGCACGACTCGCCAGGACACACCGTCCACCACCAGGTGGTGAGCGATCAGCAGCAAGCGCTGCTGGCCGTCGGCCAGGTTTATCAGCACGCCCCGCAGCAACGGGCCATTCTCGAGGTCCAGGCTGGCCTGTGCTTGCTCGCCTACGGCTTGCAAGCCAGCCGTGTCCGCGACGTCGTGCTGCCACAGCAGGGTCTGGGGGTTCACTGGTTGGAATGATGCCGTCCATGCCTGGTCAGCGTGGGCAAAACGCAGGCGCAACGCATCATGGTGCTGCACCACCGTGAACAGGGCCTGCGCCAACGGTTCAGTCTCCAGGCGCTGGCGAGGGGCAAGCAACAAAGACTGGTTCCAATGATGCCGTTGCGGGATGTCGGCGTCGAAGAAACGGGCCTGCGCGGGCAGCAACGCCAACGAGCCCGTGACCGGCGCCTGCACTACTGGTTTTTTTGCTTCAATCCGCTTGACCACCTGGGCCAATGCACCGATGGACTGTTTCTCGAACAATTGCTTGGGGGTCAGTTTGAGGCCCAGGCGCTTAGCGCGGGCAACGATCTGCAGGCTGAGAATCGAGTCACCACCCAATTCAAAGAAGTTGTCGGCGCTGCCTACCTGATCCAGTTTGAGAACATCGGCCCACACCTGCGCCAGCGCACTCTCGATATCCCCCACCGGCGCCACGAAGCCACGGGCAACCACGCCTGGCTGGGGCAGGGCACGCTTGTCCACCTTACCGTTGGCGGTCAACGGCAAGCGTTCGAGCAATAGAATATGCGCCGGCACCATGTGCTCCGGCAATTGGGCCAGCAGGCGTTCCTGCAACGCGGGCACGGTAATGCCTGGCTCGACCACGCAGTACGCCACCAACTGCAGCCGTGCCTCATCACCCTCAAGCGGCAGCGCGTGTACGAACGCCTCGCGAACACCCGCGATGCCGGCAAGCAATTGGCCCACCTCCCCTGGTTCAACCCGGTAACCGCGGATCTTGACCTGGTCGTCGGCACGGCCGACAAAGCTGATGAGACCATCGTCGACGACCCTCGCCCTGTCCCCGGAACGGTACAACCGCTCGCCATCGGCATGGGGAACGAACCGCTCCGCTGTCAGCCCTGGCTGATGCAGGTAGCCTTGCGCCAGGCCGGCACCGCCCAGGTAAAGCTCACCTGTCACGCCCTGGGCTACCGGGTTGAGATAACGGTCCAGGATCCGGGCACGCCCATTGCCCAGGGGCAGCCCCACCGGGACGGCTCCTTCGCCCTGCCGCCGCACCACAGGTTCATGGGTAAGAATACCCACGGTTGTTTCGGTGGGGCCGTAGTGGTTGATCACCCGGCACCCTGGCTTGAGGCTGCGAATTTTATCCACCAGCGCCGCCGGGCACGCCTCACCGCCCAGGATCAGGGCCTGGGCCGGTAGCACATCGGCTGCCCGGGCCGCTTGCAACAGCCCTTGCAGATGGCTGGGCACTACCTTCAGCACACCGATCTGGTGCTCGGCCATGTAGGCCGCGAAACCGTCCGGGTCGAAGGCCAGGTCACGGGCCAGCAGATGCAGTTCCCGGCCCGAAGCCAGCGCCCCGAAGAGCACCGTATGCCCCAGATCCGCGGCAATGGTCGAGACCATGGCCATGCTGCCACCGGGTTGCAGCGCAAGGCGTTCCAGCACCCCCTGAACATAATTGGCCAACGCCTGATGGCTGATGACGACCCCTTTGGGCTGGCCGGTGGAACCCGAGGTGAAGATGATATAGGCCGGTTGAGCCGGGCTGATATCGACGGCCACGAACAGGTCGCTGCAATGGCTCCATTTTTCAGGTTCGAAGGCCAGGCCCTGACGGCCCGGCAGCCCTTGGAAGCGGTTGTCGCCGGGGGCATGGACAAGCATGGCCGCGCCGCTGTCCGTCAATAGTTGATGCAAGCGCTTGGCCGGCTGCTGCGGGTCGAGGGGCAGGTAAACCGCGCCGGCCTTGAACACGGCAAGCAGGCTCACGACCCACTCGATGCTGCGCTCCTGGCAGACTGCGACCACTGTGCCTGCCTGCGCGCCCTGACCGCGCAACCACTGTGCCAGGCGGTTGCTCTGCTGCTCAAGCAGCGCATGGGTCATGGTCTGCCCGTTACACTGCAGGGCAACGTCGTCGGCTTGCCGAGGGGCATGGCGCCATAACGCCAGGAAGTCGCTGAATGGGTAAGGTGCCGAATGCTCCGCTACTTGGCCCCCAGGTTCGGGCTGCTCGGCGATACGCGCGTGGGGCGTCTGGACCATGGTTTGCAACGTACGCAACAGCGACGCAGCGAGGCGCTCGATGGTAGTGGCATCGAACAGGTCGGTGGCGTAAGTGAAGAGGGCCTCGATACCCTGGGCCGAGTCAGTGAAATCCAGGGCCAGGTCGAACCGCGCGGCGCTTCCCTCGAGCGCGAATCCTTCAACCGCCAGGTCGCCCAATACATTACGCGCCTTGCCTGCGGCACTCAGGTTCTGGTTGAGCTTGAACTGAAAGAGCGGGTTGTGGCCCAGGTTTCGCTCTGGCACCAGCGCGTCGACCAACTGCTCGAATGGCAGGTCTTGATGAGCCTGAGCGCCCGTCACGACCGATTTGGCCTGCTCAAGCAGGTGCGCGTAGCTCTGGCTTTCATCCACCTGCACCCGCAGCACCTGGGTGTTGATGAAGAAGCCGATCAGCCCTTCCAGCTCGCTGCGGTTGCGCCCGGCGTTCGGTGCACCAACCCGGATATCGCCCTGCCCGGTGTGACGTGCCAGGACCACGGATACCGCCGCCAGCATCAACATGAAAAGCGTCTGGCCTTCCTTGCGCGCCATGGCCCGCAATGCCTCGGCCAGCACCGGTGGTACATCGGCCCGCACTACTGCGCCACGATAGCTGGGGGTGGCGGGCCGCGCGCGGTCCAGTGGCAGGGTCAATACTGGCTGCTCGTCCCCGAGCTGGGCCTTCCAATACGCCAGTTGCCGCTCGCCCTCGCCGGCCTCCAGCCAGGCACGCTGCCAAATGGCGTAGTCAGCATACTGAATCGGCAGTGGCGCCACGGGGTGCGCCTGCCCCGCCGCCAGCGCACTGTAGGACTCAATGAAATCCTGCACCATCAGCTCACTGGACCAGCCGTCGCAGACGATATGGTGCATGCACAACACCACCACGTGCTCGTCCGGCGCCAGGCGCAGCAACTTGACGCGCATCAAGGGGCCCGCGAGCAGGTCGAACGGCAATGCCACGTAGTCCTGTACCCGCTGGCGCAGCGAAGCGTCGTCCAGCCCGGCCGTGAAGGTCTCGATCTCCAGAACCGCAGGGGCCGCTGGCACAATCTCCTGGAAGAATTCGCCCTCCACGGCCCTGAATCGAGTACGCAGAGATTCATGGCGGTCCAGCAGGTGGGTCAACGCCCCCTGCATCGCCGACTCATTCACCGCACCGTGCAAACGCACAGCCATGGGTACGTTGTAAAAAGCGCTGTCGGGTTCCATCTGCCAGAGAAAGAACAACCGTTGCTGGGCATATGACAGAGGAACGGCCGACACCGCGTGGCGTGTGCTGGCGATGGGCAGCAGCCGGAAGCTTTGGCCCGTGGCGATCATCTTGTCGAGGATCTGCCGACGCTGGTCAACGGGAAGGCCCACGAACCGAGCGGCGATACGGTGTGCAGTGGTCTGGTCCATTTCAAACCTCCGCCAGGTCATTCATGAGTTTCTCGATATCGCTCAGGCCGTCGTTGTCGAGGGACAGGCCCTGGTCTTCCAGTGTCATGGTGAATTCGCTCAAAAGAGGTGACTCGAAAATAAGGCGCAACGGTATGTCGATACCCAACTGTGCGTTGATCCGGGAAACAGCCTGGGCGGCCAGCAATGAATGCCCTCCCAGTTCGAAGAAGTGATCGTTCAGCCCTACCTGCTCCAGGTTCAGCAGCTCGGCCCAGATCCCGGCTACCTGGCGCTGGCGGTCGGTCTGCGGCGCTGCGTAACCCGCCTGTACCAGGGCGATGTCCGGGGGTGGCAAGGCCTTGCGGTCGAGCTTGCCGTTAGGGGTCAGCGGCAGCCTTTCGAGCATCACCAGCCAGGCAGGAACCATATAGTCCGGCAAGGTCAGCTTGAGGTGTTCCTTGAGCGCTGCGCCCAGGCGTTGCTGATCCTCGCTGCCACGCAGTACCGCAGTGTCGACTGGCACTACATAGCCCACCAGTTGCCGGCCTCCCGCGCCTTCGGTATCGATTACCACCGTCTCGTGCACCGCCGGGTGGGCGTGGAGTCGTGCCTCGATTTCACCCAGCTCGATGCGCAGGCCACGTACCTTCACCTGGTGGTCAATGCGCCCGGCGTACTCGATCAAGCCGTCGGCGCGGTAGCGCGCCAGGTCGCCGGTACGGTAGAGGCGCCCTCCCCGGCCGCTGTCATCGAACGGATCAGGCAGGAATTTCTCGGCTGTCAGCCCAGGACGGCCAAGGTACCCACGTGCCAGGCCGTCGCCGGCCAGGCACAACTCTCCGGCGCCGCCCACATGCGCGGGCTGGCCAGCCACGTCCAGCAGATAGGCTGACGTGCCGGCAACAGGCCGGCCGATGTTGGCCTGCCCACCCGCCGTTCTCAGCGTCCAGGTGGAATAGGTGGTGTCTTCCGATGGCCCGTACAGGTCGTAGACCTGCTTGACGTGCCCAAGGCGATAGAGGGCATCGACCAGACTCTGCTTGAGCGGTTCACCGGCCAGGTTGATGGTATGAATCGACGCCGGTATATGGCCGGCTTCCAACAGTGCCTTGATGGCTGAAGGCACGGTATTGATCAGCTCAACGCTGTCCCTGGCCGGCAGGTACGGCAGCTCCAGCGCATTGCTGGCGAGTATCACCCGGCCGCCCGCGGCCAGGGTAACGAACAGCTCCCATACCGACAGGTCGAAGCAGACCGAAGTGGCGGCCAGCACTCCTTGCAATTGATGGGGCGGGTACACCGCGAGTGCCCAGTCGATCAGCGCGCTGACATTGCCATGCTCGATGAGCACGCCTTTGGGATGGCCAGTCGAGCCGGACGTGTAGATGCTGTACGCCAGGTTGGCGGGCGTCGCCCATGGCAGCGGATCGTGATCGGGAAAGTCTTCCAGTGCCGTCCGATCCAGCAACAACGTGCGTACTGCCTCACTGGCCGGCAACTGCGGGGCCAATGACGAGTGGGACAACAGCACAGGCGCGCAGCTGTCTTGCAACATGTAGGCAAGCCGCTCCCGCGGGTACTGGGGGTCGAGCGGTACGTAGCCCCCACCCGCCTTGAGCACTGCGAGCATCGCGACCACCAGGGTCGCATCACGCTCCAGCGCAATGGCCACTAGTACGTCCGGGCCGACGCCCAGTGCGCGCAACTGATGGGCGAGGCGGTTGGCACGCCGGTTGAGCGCGTCATAGGTATACGCCTGCTCACCTGTAATCAGTGCTTCGGCCTCGGGGGTTCGGCGCACCTGGGCCTCGAAGCGTTCATGCAGGCAATGCCCTGTCTTGACGCCAGGGGCCGCCCGGCCCCAGTCCTCGATGATCAACCGGTGCTCGGCGCGGTCAAGCAACGGAACCTGCGCCAACGCCTCGCGCGGTTGCCCGGCCACCGCCTCGAGCACATTGCACCAATGCCGGGCCATGCGTTCGATACGAGGTGAATCGAACAGGTCCGCAGCGAAATTGAATGTCGCGGTGACCCCGTCGGAGCGCTCCAGGGTATTGAGCATCAGGTCGAATTGAGCCGTCTGCTCGACCACCTCGACCTCTGCCACCCGCAAGCCGTGCAGGCTATGTGCCGAAACGTGCTCGCCGAAATCACGCAGGTGGTTGTAGGCCACCTGGAACAGCGGGTTATACCCCAGGCCGCGCTCTGGTCGCAGGGTTTCCACCAAAAGATCGAACGGCACATCCTTGTTGGCCTGGGCCTGCAAAGTCGTCTCCTTGACGTGGGCCAGCAGGTCCGCGAAAGGAGCGCGATGATCGACACCTACCCGTGCGACCACGGTGTTGACGAAGAAACCGATCAGGCCTTCCAGCTCCAGGCGGTCCCGATGGGTGACCGGCACGCCGATGTTCAGCTTTTCCCTGCCGCTGTACCGCGAAAGCAAAAGGGCGAAGGCACTGAGGAACACGTGGAACAAGGTCGCATTGGCATCGAGCGCCAGCGCACGCAGACGAGCGACCAGCGTGTCCGGCAGGCGGATGTCGACGCGCCCCCCGCGGTAGCTCTGCACTTGCGGGCGCAGCCGGTCGCCAGGGAGTTCCAGCAAGTCGAAATCGTCCTCCAGTTGCGCCTTCCAATAGGCCAACTGCTCCTGCCACAGCCCTTGTTCCAGCGCCTTGCGCTGCCAGGCGGCGTAGTCAGCGTACTGGATCGCCAGCGGTTGGCGCTCATGAGGCTGGCCGGTGGCGCAAGCGTTGTAGGCGGCGGCGAACTCGCGCACCATGATACTCATGGACCAGCCATCCGAGACGATATGGTGCAGCGTTACCGCGAGCACATGTCGATCTTCGCCCGTCTTGAACAAGCGTGCCCGCAGCAACGGCCCTGTGGCCAGGTCGAACACCGCGAACGCTGCCTGCGCGACCTGCTGGTCCACGGCGCTGCGAGGCTGATCGCTGAGGTCCAG
Source organism: Pseudomonas sp. RIT-To-2 (assembly GCF_029623465.1). Lineage (NCBI taxonomy): Bacteria > Pseudomonadati > Pseudomonadota > Gammaproteobacteria > Pseudomonadales > Pseudomonadaceae > Pseudomonas > Pseudomonas sp. RIT-To-2. The sequence continues at coordinate 8,204 of NZ_JAPYKM010000051.1, forward strand.
GTAACCCAGTGGCACAGGAGCCTGAGGCAGGATGTGCTGCCATACGCCGCCTTCAGTCTCCTGAAATACCGTGCGCAAGGTTTCGTGGCGCGCCACCAAGGCGTCCAGCGCGGCCTGCAGGGCCTCAACGCGCAAGCCGCCCTCCAGGCTGACCACCAGCGGCGTGTTATAGGCGGTGCTCAGTGGATGAAGTTTCCAGAACAGCCACTGGCGGTGCTGCGCATGGGACAGCGGCAGAGGCTCTTGACGGTTGACAGGCTCGATGGCCAGGGCACCGCTCTGCCCACAGCGCGCGACCGCGTCGGCGAACGCTTGCAGGTCGGCGGTATCGAACAAGGTCCGCAACGCGACATCAACGCCCAACTGCTGCCTGACCCGGGAGACCACCTGGGTCGCCAGCAGCGAGTGGCCACCCAGAGAAAAGAAGTCGTCCTTCAAGCCAACCTGCTCGACCTGCAGCACCTGCGCCCAGATGCTCGCCAGGTGCACTTGCAACGGGGTAGCCGGGGCGACGTAAGTGGCCATGACGGCCGTGGGTTCGGGTAGCGCCTTGAGGTCGAGCTTGCCATTCACGGTCACTGGCAGGCGTTCGAGCAATATCAGATGGCTGGGGACAAACGGCTCCGCCAATCGCTGCTTCAACACTTCGCGCACCGACTCCAGCCAAGGGGTGGCGGTTTCCTGGCCTGATGCCGGTACCAGGTAGGCCGCCAGTTGCTGCGTGTCACCTTCGCCTGCCACCCGCACCACGGCACTGGCGACGCCGGGTACCGCCAACAGGCAGCGCTCGACCTCTGCGATTTCGATGCGGTGGCCACGGATCTTCACCTGGCCATCTCGGCGACCGCCAAACACCAGCTCACCGTGCCGGGTGTGACTCACCCAGTCACCGGTGCGGTAGTGGCGCGCGCCTTCCCCTTCGGCGTCGGGCACGAAGCGTTCGGCAGTCAACCCTGGCTGGCCCAGGTAGCCGCGTGCCAGGCTCGGCCCGCCAATATAGAGTTCACCGCGTGCACTCCCGGGTACAGGCTGCAGGGCGTCATCCAGGACTCGGGCGTGCACCCGCGCCAGTGGCCGGCCCAGCAAGGGCTGCCCATGAACTTCATGGGTCAACACCCCAACGGTGGTTTCGGTGGGCCCGTAGTGGTTGATCACCGTGAGCGCTGGCGAAAGGGTATTGATACGGCCCAGCAGGCCGGGCGAGCAGGCCTCGCCCCCCAGCACCAGGCACCGGCGTGGCAACGCCGCAGGCCCGGCGTCGAGCATCGCTTGCAGGTGCGACGGCACAATCTTGAGCAGGTCGACGGCGTTGCCTGCCAGGTAGGCCGCGAATGCCTCGGCATCCAGCACAGTGGCCTTGTCCAGCATGTGCAGGGTCTTGCCAGTGCACAGGGCCAGGTAAAACGCGGTATGGCCAAGGTCGGCCGCCGGAGTGGTGACCATGGCCAGGCTCTGCACTTCAGCCAGGGGCAAGCGCTGTGAAATACCGTACACGTAACTGCCCAGCGCGCCATGGCTGACCGCTACCCCTTTGGGCTGGCCGGTAGTCCCCGATGTGTAGATAACATAGGCCAGGTTGTCGGCACTGACTGTCGGCAACTGGCGCCGCTCGGCACCGCGCCACGGCGTGCCGACGGCGATCTGCCGAATGCCTTCGAGACCTTCGACCGCCCCTGCCAGCACCCGCACCTGACTGTCTGCCAGCATGAATTCGATACGCGAACGTGGCTGTTCGGGATCCAGAGGCAGGTAAGCAGCGCCAGCCTTGAGGATGGCCAGGATTGCCACCAGCATCTGTACCGAACGATCGGCGATCACCCCAACCCGCTCGTCTACCTGAACGCCTGCATCGAGCAGTACCTGAGCCAGCTCATCGGCCTGCTGATCAAGCGCTGCGTAAGTCATCGCACCCCCTGCCCCCACGGCCGCGATGCGTTCGGGGTGCTGGGCGGCTGCCTGTTCAATCAGGTGATGAATGCACGGTGAAGCCGGTGGGCTCGCGCGCTCCGGCGCCTGGGCGAGTGCCGGGTTACCGCTCAGGGGGAGCTCGCCGATCAGCGCCCCGCTGTGGCCGGTCAGACCTGCGAGCACTTGCAGCCAGTGCTGGCTCATCTCGACAATAGTCGTGGCGTCCAGCAAATCCTGGGCATAGGTGAAGGCCGCGTGCAGTGTGCCGGCGCTTTCGTAAGTGTCCAATGCCAGGTCAAAGCGTGCGCTATGCCGCGCCAAGCCGGCTTTCTGCACCACCAGCCCGGAGGCGGTGCGAATCTGACCGGCGTCGGCAACCACCGGCTGGTGGTTGAACAGTACCTGGAACAAGGGGCTGTGGCCGGCCCCGCGGCCCGGCGCGAGCACTTCGACCAGCCGCTCGAAAGGCATGTCCTGATGGGCCTGTGCACCCAGCGCGGTTTCCTTGACCCGCTGCAGTAGCTGGGGAACATCGATCAGCGGATCGATGTCGGTGTGCAACACCTGGGTGTTGATGAAGCAGCCGATCAGGCCCTCGACCTCGGCGCGGTGGCGGTTGGCCACCGGCACTCCTACGCGCAGTGCACGCTGGCCGGTATAGCGCAGGAGCAACACCTTGAACGCCGCCAGCAGCACCACGAACAGCGTGACCCCGTGCGCCCTGGCCAACTGCCGCAACTCATCGGCCAGCGCTTGCGGGACCTGCCATTCATGGCGTGCGCCCTGGTAGCTGGCGGTCGATGGGCGCGGGTAATCCAAGGGCAATTGCAGCGGCGCATGGTCGTCCCCCAGCTTGCCGCGCCAGTATTGCAACTGGCGGTCCTGTTCGCCTGCGCCGAGCCAGCTCCCCTGCCACAGGGCGTAATCGCGGTACTGCACGGGCAAAGGCAACAGCCCTGCATCGGTACCCGCACACGCTGCGTCGTAGAGACGCACGAACTCCTCGATCAGCACATTGAACGACCAGCCATCGGCGGCGATATGGTGCAAGGTAAGCAACAGCATGTGCTCGTCATCGGCCAGCTTCAGCAACTGCACCCGCATCAGCGGCCCGCGGACCAGATCGAACGGCGCGCGCGCCTCGGCATCGGCAACCTCGTGAGCGACCTGCTCCCGCGCCTTGGCCGCGAGTGGAGACAGGTCGCGACGGACAATCTCGACCCGCACACTCGCAAGCACCAGCTGCCGCACGTGCTCGCCGTCGGCGACAAAAACAGTGCGCAGTGTTTCGTGGCGCGCCGCCAATTGGTCGAACGCAGACTGCAGCGCATCGACATCCAATGCCCCCTGCAAGCGTACCGCCAATGGCAGGTTGTAGGCGGGGCTGAGCGGGTCCATCTGCCACAGGAACCACATGCGCTGTTGCGCACTGGACAAACCGTCGCGCCCCTGCACGTCGACACCGGCCGGGATGGGGAACAAGGAAAAATCAACGCCTTCTGCCTGCAGCCCGGAGAGGAACAACCGGCGTTTTTCCAAGGGCAGTTCGATAAAGCGACGAGCGAGTTTCAGTGCATCTGCGGCATTCATGCAGGGCGTCCTTGTGGAATAGGAAGCGGGGCTGTCAGGCCCGGTCAGTTCCAGAAGAACGAAACAGCAGCAGCCTGATTTAGCCGATAGGCCAAAAGCACATCGGCCCGAAATGGGCCGATGTGCAGAACAGCGTGGGCGTCAGGCAGAACGGCCTGCACCATGGCCCTCGGCCATGGCCACCACCACCTTGCGTGGGCCCGTGAACGGCGCGCGCGAGTGAGCTGCCAGCATGTTGTCCAGCATCAATACATCGTTCTCCAGCCAGGGAAAGCTGATGGTGCAAGCGTTGAGCACTTCCCTGACTTCGTCGAGCAGCGCATCCTCAAGCGGCGTGCCGTCCGCATAGTAGACATTGCGCGGCAACTCCCACTCGTCGTCCACCACCTCCAGCAGGCTTTCGCGCACCTCGGGCGGCAGGTTGGAGACATGAAACAGGTGCGCCTGGTTGAACCACACCATCTCTTGCGTATAGGGGTGGCGCGCTACCACCTGACAGCGCTGACGAGTGCGCAGCTCGCCATCGTCCTTCCACTCGCATTCGATGGCATGCGCACGGCAATAGGCCTCGACCGCTGCTGGGTCTTGCGTGTTGAACACCTGCTCCCACCCCACGTCCAGGCCGTTGCCATAGTTGCGCACGTACATCAGGCCCTTTTCCACCAGACGCTCACGGACCCGCGCGGGGATGCGTCGGTAGATCTCGCGACTGTCGGCAATAGGCGTCTCGCCACCGGTCTGGGCGGCGATCATGCTGTAGAACCAGATCTTCATCGGCCATTCCAGGGTGTAGGCCTGCTCGTTGTGCAGTGGAATGCTCTGGTGAGCCGGGTACTCGGTGGAGGTATAGACACCCTTGGTCACGTTGCTACGGGGGGTGGAACCGAACTCGTAATTGAGCAGCGGGTGCCCAAATGCCGAAGCGAAACCGCGGAAGGCTTCCGGCCCCCCGACGTCGAAACCGCGAAACAGCACGCCGCCGCTACGGTGCAAATGCTCGTTGACCCGTGGCGCCAGGCCCTCGAACGCCGACTGCAGGTCCATGCCAGGCTCGGGCGCGGTGACCACCATGGGCAGCAGACCACCGCCGGCCAGCAGCGGCTTGATTTCAAATTCCAGCACAGCGCTCATTTCGTCTCTCCTTGGGTGCGGGCGCGCCCTGTGGGGTGCCATGGGCCATTGCCATGGCGGCTAGAGACAAAAACGTTCGAGCAGAGGGGCAAATTAAGCATTTTGAAAGCGGTGTAGCCTGCTCAGATCGCCACGCGCACCACTTGATGCAGCCGATACAAAATCCCAAGGCTTCCCACTCGTTCATGACATGAACCCCCAGCAGGAACCTGCAATGACTTCAACATCCCCCCGCTCGCAGAGTGGCTACCGTCTGTTCGACCTGTACTTGCTTCGCCGCGAACCGTTGAGTGGTGCCCTTGTGCGCTTGGTGTTCAGCGGCCCGGACGCCCATCGCCTGCGTGCCCTTGCGCCCGATCAGCGGGTCAAGCTGCTGTTCCCCGCCCCGGATGGCAGTGCTGCGGCGCTTCCCCACGACGGCAACTGGCTGAGCACCCTGCGCAACCTGCCAGAGGAGCAACGTCCACCGATGCGCACCTACACCCTGCGCGGCGTACGTCCAGACCTGGGTGAAGTGGATGTGGAGTTCGTGCTGCACGGTGATACCGGCCCCGCCTCCACCTGGGCCAACCACGCACAAGCAGGCGCGCCACTGCAGATGGTCGCACCCAATGCCGACTTTCCAGGCGACCCCGGCGGCTACGAATGGAAACCGCCTCAGGGGCTGCGCAACGTGTTGCTGATTGGCGATGAAACAGCGCTACCGGCCATCGCCGGCATTCTCGAAGCCTTGGCCCAGGTGTCTCCCGCGCCTCAGGTACAGGCCTTCATCGAAGTGCCCCACGCCACCGATCAGTTGGACCTTTGCGCGCCGCCGGGCGCCCAACTGACCTGGCTACCCCGCGACACCTTGGGATTGAGCTATGGCGAAGGCCTGCAACGAGCCGCGAAACAACTGGCCACGCTGCCGGCCAGTGCTGGTCCGGGCGGCGGTGAGCAGACACTTGAGGACGTGGACATCGAAACTCAGATTCTCTGGGACCTGGCCAAGCCCGAGGGCAATCAGTTCTATGCCTGGGTCGCTGGCGAATCGGCCGCGGTGATGGCGATTCGTCGCCACTGGGTGGGCGAGCTGGGGCTGGACAAGCGGGCGTTGACCTTCATGGGGTATTGGCGGTTGGGCCGGGCGCTGGACTAGGCCCTTATGGCAATCCACCGGCCAGGCAACGGACCTGGCCGCGTCACGAACGCCGCGCAACATCAGGCACACCGCATGCACCGTCGACGCGGCCGAGTCCGCTGCTGCACTCAGGCGCTGAGCGGCGCGCGGTCGTGACGGACGCTTTCGTCGAGGTTGGCCTTGAGCAGGCGCAATACCTTGGCTTCGTGTTCGTGAATGAAGAAGTGACCACCCGGCAGCATGTCCAGGGTGAAACTGCCTTGGCCTTCCTGCTGCCAGGCGACCAGTTGCTCCTGGCTGGCCCTGTCTTGCGCGCCGCCGAGCACATGCAACGCGCACGTCAGGGGTGGGCGCGCCCGGTACTGGTAGCGGCCACACATGAGGAAGTCGGCCCGCAGGATAGGCAAGGTCAACTCCATGAGTTCCTGGTTGGCCAAGACTTCAGGCGGCGTGCCCTGCAAATCGCGCAATTGCTCTTTGAGTTCATCGTCGCTCTTGGGGTCGGCGAAACCGCGTTCGTAGTCTTCCCGGCGCGTCGGCGCCGCCGTGCCCGAGGCGATCAATGCCAGCGGTTGCGGTGCGCCACCCTCACGCAGGGCGTGGGCCATTTCGAAGGCCAGCAACGCCCCCAAGCTGTGCCCGAACAATGCGTACGGCCCAGTGATCCTGGGCAGCACCTCCCTGGCCAGTTGCCGGCCCAGGGCGTGCATATCCGTCTGCAACGCCTCGCCCAGCCGCGCGCCACGCCCGGGCAGTTCCACCGGCACCACGCTCAGCCATGCCGGCACCGCGCGCCGCCAACGGCTGTAGACCATGGCGCTGGCGCCAGAGTACGGCAGGCAGAACAATTGCACATTCGCCATGGTCAGGGCCTCAGTGAGTGGCTTGGGCGGCTTGCTCTTCCATGTGCTTGCGCAGGCTCAGGGGGCGCATGTCGGTCCACACTTCTTCGATGTAGGCCAGGCACTCTTTCTTGAAACCGCTCTTGCCGACGGTGCGCCAGCCATTGGGCACGGCTTTGTAGTCGGGCCAGATGGAGTATTGCTCTTCGTGGTTGACCACTACCTGGAACAGGATGTCTTCGCGGTCGAATACGGAGGTCATGGTGTTTTTCCTTGAGTGGAGGGTGGGTGTGTTATCAAGACGTTTGTGGGCTGATGGAAATTAGCGGTTGCACCGCTCAACGTGAAGTTCTTCGCGTCGTCGCTCACCCCAACGCCGCTGCCAGAGCCCGAGCAAAAATCCCCGCCACTTCATCGATCTGCTGCGCAGTGATGATCAACGGTGGCAGGAACCGCACCACGCTGCCATGGCGCCCGCCCAGTTCGATGATCACCCCGCGCTTGAGGCATTCACGCTGAATGCGGCTGGCCAACGCCGGGTCCACGGGCGGGTGCCCCAGCACGTCCGGCTTGCCGCTGGGGTCGACGATCTCGACACCCAGCATCAACCCGCGGCCGCGCACGTCACCCAGTTGCGGGGTGTGGCGCTGCAGGCCCTGCAGGTGTTCGCGCAGGCGCTGGCCCATGTCGGCAGCATGCTGCACCAGGTTTTCCGACTCGATGTAGCGGATGACGGCGGAGCCGGCGGCCATGGCCATCTGGTTGCCGCGGAAGGTGCCGGCGTGCGCGCCCGGCTGCCAGGTGTCGAGCCAGTCGCGGTAGACCATCACCGACAACGGCAGGCTGCCGCCGATGGCTTTGGACAGCACCACCACGTCGGGAACGATGCTGGCGTGTTCGAAGGCGAACAGTTTGCCGGTACGGCCGAAGCCGGTCTGGATTTCGTCGACGATCATCGCCACGCCGGCGCGGGCGGTGATTTCACGCACACCGCGCAGCCAGGCGTCGGCGGCCGGAATCACCCCGCCCTCGCCCTGCACCACTTCCACGATCACCGCCGCGGGCGGTTGCACGCCGCTTTCCGGGTCGTTGAGCAGGTTGTCCAGGTAGCGCAGGTTGACGTCCACGCCCTGCTGGCCACCGAGGCCGAACGGGCAGCGGTAGTCATACGGGAACGGCATGAACTGCACGCCCTGGCTGAGCAGCGCGCCCAGGGGCGTCTTGGCCTTGAGGTTGCCCATCAGGCTCAAGGCGCCCTGGCTCATGCCGTGGTAGCCGCCCTGGAAGGCGATGACCGTGCTGCGGCCGGTGGCGATGCGCACCAGCTTCAGCGCAGCCTCCACCGCGTCGGTGCCGGTGGGGCCGGTGAACTGGATCTTCGCCTGCTTGGCAAATGCCGGCGGCAGTACCGCGAACAGGTCCTGGACGAAACGGTCCTTGACCGGGGTGCTCAGGTCCAGGGTGTGCAGCGGCAATTCGTCGTCCAGCACCTGGCGAATGGCGTCGATCACCACCGGGTGGTTGTGGCCCAGCGCCAGGGTACCGGCCCCGGCCAGGCAGTCGATGAAAGTACGCCCCTCGACGTCTTCGACGTGAATGCCACGGCCGCGCTTGAGCGCCAGAGGGATACGCCGCGGGTAGCTGCGCGCGTTGGACTCCTGCAGTTTCTGGCGCGCCAGGATGGGGTTGTCCTCGAACTGGTAGTCCTTGTCGGCGACGTCGCTGCTGCCTGGTTTTTCGGCCAACACTGTGCTCATTGCTGTGCTCCTGAAAGAGAAGATAAAAAGCCGAGGGAGTGCCCGGGCGCATCGGCGCCCGGTTTGTTGAAAGGGACTGCTGGCGTCACAGCGCTTCCAGCCGCGCCATCAGGTCATCGATACGGCTGACCTTCTGCTCGTCCAGCGCGCTGCCGCCCAGCTCCTCGATGTGCCGAGCCAGTGCCTGCACCGTGCTGCACTCGAACATCGCCCGCAGCGGTACGTTGCGTTGCAGCGCCTGCTGCACGCGCGAGGCAATCTGGGTGGCCAGCAGCGAATGCCCGCCCAGGTCGAAGAAGTTGTCGGTGACGCCCACGCGCTCGGCGCCCAGTACCTCGGCCCAGATACCGGCCAATGTGCGTTCCAGGTCGCTGGACGGCGCCTGGTACTGCAGCGCCGTGCCGAACTCCAGGGCGGGCAGCGCCTTGCGGTCGAGCTTGCCGTTGGCGTTCAGCGGCAACTGGTCCAGGGCCTGCCAGTGGCGCGGCACCATGTATTCGGGCAGGGTCTGGCCCAGGTGCTGCTTGATGGTTTGCCAGTCATCGCTGCCCACCACGTAGCCCACCAGGTAATGGCCGCTGGCGGCCTGCTGGGCGGATACGGCGGCATCGCGGACTTGCGGCAGTTCGCGCAGGCGCGCTTCGATTTCCCCCAGTTCGATGCGGTAACCGCGGATCTTCACCTGGTGGTCGACACGGCCGACGTAGGCCAGCACCCCGTCGGCGCTACGGCGGGCCAGGTCGCCACTGCGGTACAGGCGTTCGCCCGGCGCACCGAAGGGGTTGGGCAGGAAGCTGGCGGCGGTGCGAGCCGGATCACCCAGGTAGCCACGGCCGACGCCCGTGCCGGCAATGAACAGCTCGGCATCGGCCAGCAGCGGCACTGGCGCCAGGTCGTCGCCCAGCAGGTACAGCCGGTTGTTGTCGGTCGGCGTGCCGATGGGCAGGTAACTGCCGGCGCTGGCGGCTTCGTCCACTTTGAACAGCGCCACGTCGTCGCTGCATTCGGCCGGGCCGTAGGCATTCACCAACGGTACCGCCGGGTAGGTCTGCAGCCACTGGCGCGCCAGGGCCGGTGGCATGGCTTCACCGGTGGGCAGCAGCCAGCGCAGGCTGTCCAGGGCGCCGGCCGGCTCGGCCAACAAGCTCTGTATCAGCGACGGCACGCTTTCCAGCACGGTGATGCCGGTGTCGCGGACATGCCCCAGCAGCGCGGCCGGGTCATGGGCGATGGCGTCCGGGACGATCTGCACCCGCGCGCCGCACAACGCGGCGGTGAGGAACTGCCACACCGAAATGTCGAAGCTCTGGGAGGCGGTCTGGGCGATCACGTCGTGTTCGTCCAGGGCCAGGTACGGCACCTTGCTCAGCTGGTTATTGAGCATGCCCGCCTGGTGCACCGCTACGCCCTTGGGCACGCCGGTGGAACCGGAGGTGTAGATCACGTAGGCCAGATGCTGGCCGCTGACCTGCACGCCGGGTGCGGTATCGCTGCCCTGCCCGGCTTGTACCTGGTCCCACACCACCAGGCGCGGGCGGGCCACGCCGGCAGGCAGTTCATCGATTACCCGCTGCGCCAACCCCTCGCATGCGGCGCTGCATACCAGCACTGGCGCGCGGCTGCGTTCGACGATACCCGCCAGACGTGGGTGCGGGTGCGCGGGGTCCAGTGGCAGGTAACCGGCGCCGGCCTTGAGGCTACCGACGATCATGCCCAGCAGCGGCAAACCGCGCTCGGCCAGCAGTGCCACCGGCTGGTCCGGTTGCACGCCCGCGGCCAGCAAAGCGTGGCCCAGGCGGTTGGCGTAGCGGTCCAGTTCGCCGTAGCGCCACTGCTCGCCCAGGCTGGCGGCGGCGATGCGCTGGGGGTGGGCCGCCACGCGGGCTTCGAACAGCGGCACGTAGCCCTGTTGCAACGGATATTCGCGGGCACTCTGGTTGCAGTCCTGCAGCACCTGTTGGCGCTCGTCGTCAGCCAGCAGCGGCAAGGCGTCCAGGTCCTGGTCGAAACCATCGGCCAGGGCCAGCAACAAGCGCTGGAAGTCGCCCAGCAAGCGTTCGATGGTGGCGGCGTCGAAGAAGCGCTGGTCGTAGGACAGGTGCAGGCCCAGGTCGTCGCCGGGGTAGCAGACCACGGTCAGCGGGTAGTTGGTGTGGGTGCGGCCCGAGCCGGACTTGGCGTTCAGGCCTTCGGCGCCCGCCAGCACGGTGGCGTCCACCGGGGCGTTTTCGAACACGAACAGGCTGTCGAACAGGGCCTGGCCCTTGGGCAGCTCGCTGCACTCCTGGATGCTCACCAGTGGCAGGTGCTCATGTTCACGCAACGCCAGGTTGTTTTCGAACAGCTGTTGCAGCCATTGGCGCACGCTCATTTTTTGCCCGGGAGCCGGCATGCCGACGCGCAACGGGATGCTGTTGATGAACAGCCCCACGCAGTGCTGCATCTGCGGCAGGCTGGCCGGGCGCCCGGCCACGGTGACGCCGAACAGCACGTCGCGCTCGCCGCTGTAGCGACGCAGCACCAGGGCCCACGCGGCCTGGGCGAAGGTGTTGACGGTCAGTTGGTGGGCCTGGGCCAGCTCACGCAGGCGGGCACCCTGCTCGGGCAACAGACGGCTGTGCAGGTCGCCTACGCGCATGCCGCCGTTGTCGTGCAGAATCGGCCGGTCGCTGGGGATGTACGTAGGGCGTGCAAAGCCTGCCAGGGTCTGGCGCCAGTACTGTTGGGAGGTCTCCAGGCCCTGGTGGTGCAGCCAGGCGATGAATTCGCGGTAACGCGGCGGCGTTGCCAGGCGTGCTTCGCCGCCCTGCTCCAGGGCTTTGTAGATGGCCAGGAAGTCGCCCATCATGATCGAGCGGCACCAGGCGTCGATGAGGATGTGGTGGTTGCTCATGATGAACCAGTGCTGCTCGGGCGCCAGGCGAATCAGGCGCAGGTGCAGCGGTGGCCGCTCCAGCAGCTCGAACCCGGCCAGGCGCTCGCGCTCCAGCAAGGCTTGCAGGCGCGCTTCGTGCCCGTCGGCGGGCAGCGCGCTCCAGTCCAGGAACTCGACGCCGTCACCGTCGCCGCGGTGGATGATCTGCAGCATCTGCTCGCCGGCGCTCCAGCAGAACGACGCACGCAGGGCTTCATGGCGGGCGACCACGGCGCGCCAGGCGCGGTCGAAGCGGGCCACGTCCAGGGCGCTGTCGATGCTGTAGCGGTCCTGCATGAAATAGATGCCGGTGCCGGGTTCCAGCAAGGTGTGCAGCAACAGGCCTTCCTGCATCGGCGTCAGCGGGAACACGTCTTCAATGGCGTCGAAGGCCAGTGGCAGCGCATCGAGTTGGGCCTGGCCAAGCCGTGCCAGGGGGAAGTCCGACGGCGTGATGCCCCCGGCCTCGGGTTGCAGGCAGTGCTGGATCAGCGCCTGCAGGGTGCGCTGGTAGGCTTGGGCCAATTGCTCGATGGTCTCCAGGCGGAACAACTGCTCGCTGAAGGTCCAGCGCAGGGTCAGCTCGCCGCCGTACACCTGCCCGTCCACGCTCAACCAGTTCGGCAACGTGGCGTCACCGCTGTGCTGGGCGCCACCGGCCTCGGCCAGCGGGCGCAGCAGTGCGCCCTCGGCAAAACCCTGGTCGAACTGGCCCAGGTAGTTGAAGGTGATGCGCGCCTCGGGCAAGGCCGCCATGGCGGCGCGGCTGGCGGGGTCGGCCAGGTAGCGCAGCACGCCATGGCCCAGGCCCTTGTGCGGCACGCCGCGCACTTGTTCCTTGATGGCCTTGACGCTGTCGCCAGCGGTGGCGGCCGGGGTCAGGTGCAGGGGGTAGGCGCTGGTGAACCAGCCGACGCTGCGGCTCAGGTCCAGCTCGTCGAACAGTTCTTCACGGCCGTGGCCTTCCAACTGCACCAGGGCCGACGGCTGGCCGGTCCAGGTGCACAGGGTCTGGGCCAGGGCGGTGAGCAGGAGGTCTTCGACCCGGGCGCGGTAGGCCTGGGGCGCCTGTTGCAGCAACTGGCGGGTGGCCTCGGCGCCCAGGGTCAGGCTGACGCTGCGGGCGTCGCGCTCAAGGTTAGGGTTGCCCGTGAAGTCACGGGGTAGGTCGACCGGCGCATTGGCCAGGTGGGCCTGCCAGCTGTTCAGCTCTTCACGCAGGGACTCACTGCCGGCGTAGGCACCCAGGCGTTGGGCCCAGTCACGCACGGCACTGGTCTTGGCCGGCAGGCTAACGGCCTGGTCTTGCTCCAACTGGCGATAGGCCGTTTGCAGGTCTTCGAGCAACACGCGCCAGGACACCCCATCTACCACCAGGTGATGGATGGCCAGCAACAGCCGTGGCTGTTCGCCCGGCACCAGCACGGCGCGCAGCAGCGGGCCCTGATGCAGGTCGAGGCTACGCTGGGCCTGCTCGAACAGCGCCAGACGCTGCTCGGCGCTGGCGGCCTCATGCTGCCACAGCAACGTGTGGCGGGCATCGATGGCGGCGTAATGGGCCTGCCACTGGCCGTCGCCATCAACGTTGAAACGCAGGCGCAGGGCATCGTGGTGGCTGACCAGGGCTTGCAGTGCCTGCTCCAGCAGATCGGCCTGCAAGGGTTGCTCGGCGCCCAGCAGCAGCGACTGGTTCCAGTGCTGCGGCGCGGCCAGGTCCTGGTCAAAGAACCAGTGCTGGATCGGTGTCAGGGCGCTGGCACCCGTGACCGGGCCCTGGTCGATGCTGACCTGCTGGCTCTGCCGGGCCGCGACGGCCAGGGTGCGCACGGTCTGGTGCTGGAACAGGTCCTTGGCGGTGAAATGAATACCTGCCTGACGGGCACGGCTGACCACCTGGATGGAGAGGATCGAGTCGCCGCCCAGGGCGAAGAAGTTGTCGTCGACACCCACCCGGGCGACGCCCAGCACGCCCTGCCAGACCTCGGCAAGGCCGCGTTCCACCGCCGTGCTCGGCGGCTGGTAGCTGTGTCGGCTGGCCTCGACATCGGGGGCCGGCAAGGCACGGCGGTCGAGCTTGCCGTTGGCGGTCAGCGGGAATTGTTCCAGCACCATCAGGTGTGCCGGCACCATGTGTTCCGGCAGGCCGGCGTGCAGGTGCGCACGCACCTGGTCCAGGTTCAGGTCGGCTTCAGCCAGCAGGTAGCCGGCCAGTTGCTTGCCGGCCGGCCCGTCGACCGCCAGGACCACGGCTTCGCGCACCTGCGGGTGGGCCAGCAGCCGCGCTTCGATTTCGCCCAGCTCGATACGGAAACCACGCACCTTGACCTGATGGTCGATGCGCCCCAGGTATTCCAGCTGGCCATCGGCCCGCTGACGCACCAGGTCACCGGTGCGGTACAGGCGGCCGCACCCACTGCCGTCAAAGGGATCGGCGACGAAACGTTCGGCGCTCAGCCCCGCGCGGCCATGGTAGCCACGGGCAAGGCCCTGGCCACCCACGTACAGTTCGCCCGTGGCGCCGGCCGGCACCAGGGCCAGGTCGGCATCCAGCACGTACAACTGGCGGGCACCGACCACTCGGCCGATCGGCACGTTGGCCGCGTCATCGGCCAGGGTGGCCTGCACGGCGCAGGCGGTCGGCATGACCACGGTTTCGGTGGGCCCGTAGGCGTTGAACAGGGTGTGCGGTGCAAAGGTTTCGCGCAGGGTGTGGACATGTTCCGGGGTCAGCGCCTCGCCACCGGTGATGCACAGCCGTACCGGCAGGCGCTCATCGCGGCTGCGCAGCCATTGGGCCAACTGGCCGCCGTAGCTGGGGGTGAAACCCAGCACGTTGATGCCTTGGGTGCGGATCAGTTCGCAGATGGCTTCGGCGTCCCATTGGCCCTGCTCGCGCAGCACCACGTGGGCGCCGAACAGCAGCGGCACCAGCAGGCGCTCGCTGGCGGCGTCGAAGTTGATGGAATAGAAATGCAGCTCGCAATCGGCCGGTGTCGTGCCGAACAGCGTGCCCACGGCCAGGCAGTGCATGGCCAGCGGCCCCTGGTCCACGGCCACGCCCTTGGGCAGGCCGGTGGAGCCAGAGGTGTAGATCATGTACGCCAGGTGCCCGGGGTGGCTGCGCTCAAGCGGGTTGCTCTCGGGGTAGCCGGCCAGGGCGGCCTGGTCCTGTTCCAGGCTCCAGACCTGTACAGCGGCAGGCAGTGCCCCCTGTTGCAGCCATTCGTCATGGCCCAGCAGCACGCTGATGCCGCTGTCCTCGATCATGTAGCGCAGGCGCTCGTTGGGGTATTCGGGGTCCAGCGGTACGTAGGCGCCGCCGGCCTTGAGAATGGCCAGCAGGCCCACCACCAGGTCCACCGAGCGGCGCAGCGCCAGGCCCACGCGCACCTCGGGGCCCACGCCCAGTTCGATCAGGCGATGGGCCAACTGGTTGGCCTGGGCATTGAGCTGGGCGTAGGTCAGCGAGCGACCTGCGCAGGTCACCGCCAGGCCGTGCGGGGTGGCCAAGGCCTGGCGCTGGAACAGCGCCTGCACGCTGTCCACCTGCGCTACCGGCGCGTCGCCGCGGCCAGCGGCCACCAGCGCCTGGTGCTCGTGGTCGGCCAGCAGCGGCAATTCGCTCAAGGCCTGTTGCGGGTTGGCGAGCATGGCGCGCAGCAGGTGCTGCCAGTGCTCGGCCATGACAGCGATGCGCGCTTCGTCGAACAGGTCCGTGCTGTAGGTCAGGCAGCAGCGCAGTTGTTCGTCGAAGTCGGTGACCTCCAGGTTAAGGTCGAACTTGGTGGCGCGGGCATCGTTGACCAGGTAATCCACCTGGACCCCGCCGGCCAGCTCGCGCTGCTGCTGGAACTCCCAGCGCTGCACGTTGCACATCACCTGGAACAGTGGGTTCCAGGCGGCGCTGCGCTCGGGCTGCAGGGTTTCGACCAAGTGGTCGAAAGGCACGTCCTGGTGGGACTGGCCGTCGATGGCCACTTGGCGCACCTGGGCCAGCAACTCGTTGACGGTCATGTCCCCGTGGGGGCGAATGCGCAGTACCTGGGTATTGAGGAAGGCGCCGATCAGCCCTTCGCTTTCCGGGCGAATGCGGTTGGCCAGCGGCACGCCGATGCGCAAGTCATCCTGGCCGCTGTAGCGGTACAGCAGCACCGACAGTGCGGCGGTCATGGTCATGAACAGGGTCAGGCCGCGCTCGCTGTTGAAGCGGATGACCTGCTGGGCCAGGTGTTCATCCAGGTCGAAGCGGTGCAGCTCGCCGCGGTGGCTTTGCACGGCCGGGCGCGGGCGGTCACTGGGCAGCGCCAGCAGCGGTTGCTCGCCCCCCAGTTGTACGCGCCAGTAATCGAGCTGGCGCTGCATTTCGCCGCCTTCCAGCCACCCGCGGTGCCAGGCGCTGTAATCCAGGTATTGCACCGGCAATGGCGCCAGGGGCGAGTCACGGTCGTCGACGAAGGCCTCGTACAGGGCGCCCAGCTCACGGGCGAAAATGTCCATGGCCCAGCCTTCGGTGACAATGTGGTGCAGGGTCAGCAGCAGGTGGTGTTCGCGCTCGCCGCTCTTGACCAGGCACACCCGCAGCAATGGCCCGCGTTCCAGGTCAAAGGGGGCGTGGGCCTGTTCGACGGCCAGGCTGGCGATGGTCGCTTCACGCTCGGCGGGGGCCTGGGCACTGATGTCCAGCCACTGCATGGCCACGTCGGAGCGGTTCGATACCTGCTGCCACGGCTTGCCGTCCTCGGAGGGGAAGGTGGTGCGCAAGCTTTCATGGCGGTGAATCAAGGCTTGCAGGGCGCGCTCGAAGCTGTCCACGTGCAGGGCACCGCGCAAGCGCGCCATGCCACCGACGTTGTAGGCCGGGCTTTGCGGGTCCAACTGCCAGAGGAACCACATGCGCTGCTGGGAATAGGACAGCGCCACGCGCTGCTGGCGGTCGACCAGGGCAATGGCGCCCTGCCCGTCCACCTGGCCGTCGGCCTTGGCGCGGGCCACCCAGGCAGCGAAGTCTTCCAGGCGGCGCGACTCGAACAGGCTGCGCAGCGGCAGTTCCACACCAAAGGCCTGACGCGCACGGGAAACGATGCGGGTGGCCAACAGGGAATGCCCGCCCAGCTCGAAGAAATCATCGTCCAGGCCCACGCGGTCCAGTTCCAGCACCTGTGCCCAGATGGCCGCCAGTTCGCGCTCGGCAGCGTCACGGGGGGCGCGGTACTCGCGCAGGCTGACGTCCGGCGCGGGCAAGGCGCGGCGGTCAAGCTTGCCGGTGGGCCCCAGCGGCAGGGCCGCCAGGCGCAGGAAATGCGCGGGGATCATGGCGTCGGGAAGGCGTTGCTGCAGGGCGCCACGCAGGCGCGCCGCCAGTACCGCGGGGGGCTCTTCACCTTCCACCACCAGGTAGGCCAGCAGTTGACCGCCCCCGGCCCCCTCGCCCAGCACCACGGCAGCCTGGTGAACCCCTGGCTGCTCCAGCAAGGCGTTGCGGACTTCTTCGATTTCGATGCGCACGCCGCGCAGTTTCACTTGTTCGTCCAGGCGCCCCAGGTACTCCAGTGCACCGTCGTGGCGCCAGCGTGCCAGGTCTCCGCTGCGGTACAGGCGGCCACCGCCCTCGGCGGGCAGGAAGCGCGCGGCGGTCAGGGCCGGCTGGCCCAGGTAACCACGGGCCAGGGCATTGCCGCCCAGCAACAACTCACCCCGCGCACCGGCGGCAGCCACCTGCCAACTGGCGTCGCGAATCTGCACCTGGGCATTGCTCAAAGGGCGGCCGATGGGCACCCGCGCGCCGGTCTCGTTGGCGCACGGCCAGTGGGTGACGTTGATGGCGCTTTCGGTCGGGCCATAGCGGTTGTGCAGGGCCACGCCGGGCAAACGCTCGTGAACGCGGCGGCACAGGTCGGCTGGCAGTGCCTCACCGCCGCTGAACAGCTGGCGCAGGCTGATGCACTGTTCCACCTGGGGTTCTTCGATGAACAGTTGCAGCAACGGCGGCACGAAGTGCAGCACGGTCACCCCCTGCTCGCGTACCAGCGCCACCAGGCGACGCGGGTCGCGGTGGTCACCGGCGCCAGCCAGGGCCAGGCGGCTGCCGGCGATCAGCGGCAGGAAGCACTCCCACAGTGACACGTCGAAGCTTAGGGAGGCTTTCTGCAGCAGGACGTCCTGTTCGTTGATGGCGTACTGGTGCTGCATCCACTCCAGGCGCTCGGCCAGGGCGCCGTGGCTGACGCCGACCGCCTTGGGCTGACCGGTGGAACCGGAGGTGTAGATCACGTAGGCCAGGTTGTTCGGGTGCAGGGCCAGCGCTGGCGCCTGGGTGCTGCCTTGGTCATTCGCCACGCCGTCCAGGGCCAGGCTGGCGCAGCCTGTTGCATCGGCGAAGCGGTCGAGCAAGGTCTGCTGGCCGAGCAACAAGGCGATGGCGCTGTCCTTGAGCATGAAGGCCAGGCGTTCACGGGGGTAGTCAGGGTCCAGGGGCACGTAGACACCACCGGCCTTGGCGATGGCCACCAAGGCCACCATCAGTTCCAGGGAGCGCTCGCCGAGCACGCCCACCCGCACTTCCGGGCCCACGCCCTGCTCGCGCAGGCGCAGGGCCAAGGCATTGGCGGCATGGTCCAGGGCCGCGTAGGTCAGGGTCTCGCTCCCACAGACCAACGCCGTGCGCTCCGGGGTTTTCGCCGCCTGTCGCGCCAGGCGTTCCGGCAGCAGCCAGCCCGCTTCGGGCTGAGGCGCTGTGCCCCAGGCCTGCTGTTGCGCCAACTGACGCTCGTCCAGCAAGGGGATATCGCCCACGGCTTGCCGGGGGTCGCTGCACAGTTGCGCCAGCAGGGTCATGAAATGCCCGCTCAAGCGCTGAATGGTGCTGGGTTCGAATAGCGCCTCGGCATAGTCAAACGACACGCGCAGGCGGCCCTGGGGGTCTTGTTCGCTGTGCAGTTGCAGGTCGAACTTGGCCTCGCGGCTGTGCCATGGCAGCTCCTCGGCGAACAGCCCCGGCAGGCGGCGCAAGGCGCTGGTATCGCGCTGCAGGTGGTTGAACATCACCTCGAAACCGGCGGCGTCGCCCAGGGCCGCGCTGACCTGCTCGTAGTCCAGCGCCTGGTAAGCGTGGGCGTCCAGCACGGTGGTGCGCACGCTGGCCAGCAACGCGTCGAACCCGGCGCGGCCATCGACCGAATTGCGCAGCACCTGGGTGTTGATGAAGAAGCCCACCAGCCCTTGGCTGTGGCGGTGCTCCCGGGTGGCGGTGGGCACACCGACGCGAATGTCGGTCTGGCCGGTGTAACGGTGCAGCAGTACCTGGTAGGCAGCCAGCATCAGCATGAAGGTGCTGACACCCTGGGCCTTGGCGGTGGCCGCGACCTGTTGGCACAGGGTGGCGGGCAGGTTCAGGCTCAGGCGCCGCGCGGGTGATGCTTTCAGCCCACGGGCGTGGTCCAGGGGCAGTGCCAGCGCTTCACGCTCGCCGCCCAATTGCGCTTGCCAGTAGGCCAGCGATGGCGAAGGGTCGGTGGAGCGGGCATGCAGCCAGGCCAGGTAGTCACCGTGGTCGAGGGGCAAGGCTGGCAAGCTCGCCGATGGGGCGGCGTAAAGGCGTGCGAATTCGTCGAGCAAGATCGCGAACGACCAGCCATCGGCGACGATGTGGTGCACGGTGACCAGCAGCAGATGGTCCTGCTCATCGATCTGCACCAGGCGCACGCGCAGCAACGCGCCCTCCTCCAGGTCGAAGGGGGTGTTGGTTTCCTGGGCGACGATGGCCTGGGCCAGGTCCTCGCGCCTATCCGGCGCTACGTCGCGCAGGTCATCGTGGTGCACGGTAAAGTCCGCGCCGTCGGCGACCTGCTGCAGGGCCACGCCATTGTGTTCAAAGAAGTAGCTGCGCAGGCCATCGTGGCGTTGCACCAGGGCCTGGAATGCACTGTTCAAGGCCGTGTGGTCCAGCTCGCCGCGCAGGCGCAGGCCGCCAGGCACGTTGTACGCGGTGCTGTTGGGTTGCAACTGCCACAGGAACCACAGGCGGCTTTGGGCGGCGGTCAGTGGCAAGGGCTGGCCCGGCACCCGGGTAACCGGCGCTTCGGGCTGTTCACCGCGGGCCAGGGCCTGGACTTCGGCGGTAAAGGCCTCAAGCGCCGGGGCTTCGTAGAGGGTGCGCAAGGCCAGGTCGATGCCCAGCTCGTCGCGCAGTTCGGCGATCATCTGGATGGCCTGGATGGAGTTGCCGCCCTGGCTGAAGAAGCTGGCGCCGGGCTCCAGCGCCTCTACCTTGAGGGCTTCACGCCACAGCCGGGCCACCTGTTCGGGCAAGGCCTCGGCCAGCGGTGCACTGGCGGCCTTGGCCGGACCCGTCTGCCACTGGGCCACGCAGGCCAGGCTGCCATCGCGCCATTGCGCGGCGCACGCCGAGCGTTGCAACTTGCCGCTGGAGGTCTTGGGCAAGCTGCCGGGGTCCAGCAACAGCACCACCGCCGGGGTTTCGTGGTGAACGTCGGCGACCTGCGCGCGCACCTGCTCGATCAGCTCATCCAGGGGCTGCTGCTTCTGCGCGCGACGGCCGACTTCGGCCGCGACGCCGAACGCTTCCACGCCCTGGTGCTGCAGGGCGAATACCGCCACCCGGCCCTTGCGTACGGCTTCGACGCGGGTTTCGACGGTGCGCTCGATGTCCTGGGGGTAGAGGTTCTGGCCGCGGATGATCAGCATGTCCTTGAGGCGCCCGCTGACGTACAACTGGCCGCCATGCATGAAGCCCAGGTCGCCGGTACGCAGCCACGTCTGGCCGTCACGTTGCACGAAGGCACGGGCGCTGGCCTCGGGGTTGCGCCAGTACCCTTGGGCGACGCTGGGGCCGGTGCTGCAGATTTCGCCGACCTCGCCAGGGGCCAGCACGTGCTGGGTCACCGGGTCGAGAATTTGCACTTCATGCTCGGGCTGCGGCCAGCCGCAGCTCATCAAGCGGGCGCCCACGCCGGGCACGGCGCGGTTGGCGGCCAGGGCTTCGGCATCCAGGTCCAGGGCGTCGATGCCTTTTCCCGTGCGGCTGCCGGAGACAAACAGCGTGGCCTCGGCCAGGCCATAGCTGGCCAGGTACGCGGTGGGGTTGAACCCGCACACGGCGAACCGTGCGGCGAAGTCATCGAGGCTGTCCTGGCGGATCAATTCAGCGCCGGAAAACGCCACGCGCCAGCGGCTCAGGTCCAGCCCCGCCAGCTTGCTGTCGGCGATGCGTTCGTGGCACAGGCGGTAGGCGAAGTCCGGGCCACCGCTGATGGTGCCGCCGAAACGGCTGATCGCGTCCAGCCAACGCAGCGGCCGTTCGAGGAAGTACTGCGGTGACATCAGCACCACCATGACGCCGCTGTAGATGCCCTGCAGCAGGCCACCGATCAGGCCCATGTCGTGGTACAGCGGCAACCAGCTGACGATGACCTCGCCGTCGTCGATGCCGTAGCCCTGGCGAATCAGCCAGGCGTTGGCCTCCAGGTTGCTGTGGCTGACCTGCACGCCCTTGGGGGTGGAGGTGGAACCGGAGGTGTATTGCAGGAAGGCGATGTCTTCAGGCTGGGGCAACTCAGCGGCCCAGTCATTGGCGGCTTCGATTTCGTCCACCGCTACCAGGCCCGGCATCGCCAGGCCGTTGGCCTGGGGGGTATCGCGCAGCGTGGGCAACAGGTGGGCGGTGGTGAGGATCACCGTGGGCTCGGCGTCGCCGATGATCGACACCAGGCGCTCCAGGTGTTGCGGGCGCATGGACTCTGGCGGATAGGCCGGCACCGCGATCACCCCGGCGTACAGGCAGGCGAAGAACCCGGCCACGTAGTCCGGCCCGCTGGGCAGCAGCAACAGCGCGCGCTCACCGCGGCCGGCCCGCTGGGCCAGGGCCGAGGCGATGGCGCGGGCTCGGGCGTCCAGCTGCCCGTAGCTGAGCAACACACCCTCGTCGCTGTGCCCGTCGAGAAAGCGCAGGGCAGGCGCCTCCGGCTGCCGGGCGGCGTGCCGCGCCAGTGCGTGAGCCAGGGAAGTCGGGCGCTCGAAGATAGTGGCCATCGCTGTGTCGGTCCTCAGATCCATGCTTGGGGAACGGCCGCTCGTGGGGGGAGTGGTCGTTTTCATAGGAACGAAGACGGGTGAGCGAGGAAGGAAATTAGGAGGGGTCACATCTGTTTCGGGCTAGTTATGCCTGGAGGATCGCCTTTGCCGCCTTGGTAGCACCCGCACAGATCTGCTGTAAAAAAACAAGGCGAACCAAGTGATATCACTGGCATGACTGGCCCGAAACAGATGTGGGACCGGGCGCCAGCTCGGGAAGCGCCGCACGGGCGGCGCACGATCTTGAGACCGCCAGAAGCATCAAGCCTTGCACCTGATTGCCCTGCCCCAATCCCTGCCCTGCCCTCCTACCCCAGCAAGCCCACCATCACCCCCCTGTGCCGACGCTGCGCCGCATACGCCACCTCAGGCCGAAACCGCACTTCATCGCCCGGCAGACACTGCGCCAACCGCGCGACCGCCAGCGGGCTCAAGGCGCCCAGCCGGGGGTACCCGCCAATGGTCTGGCGGTCATTGAGCAACACGATGGGCTGACCATCGGGCGGCACCTGCACCGCGCCCAGGGGGATGCCCTCGGACACCAGCCCCGGGCCGCCGTAGTGCAACGGTGTGCCGGTCAGGCGCAGGCCCATGCGGTCGCTGCGGGTGTCCACGGTCCAGGCCTGGTCGAAGGCATCGAACAGGCTCGGGCCGCTGAAGCTGCCCGCCTGGGCACCCAGGATCAACTCCAGCGCGGCCGGCGCGCGCAGGTCAGGGATCAGGGCCATGGGCACGGCACGGATCACCATTGCTTCGGCCTGCCAGTGCAAGCGGTCACCGGCCGCCAGGGCACGGCCCTGGCCATCCAGGCCGCCCAGGCCTTCGCGGGCTACCGTGGCGCAACTGCCCGCCAGCAATGGCGCACACAGGCCGCCCGGCGCGGCCAGGTAAGCGCGGGCGCCGCAGCGGGGGCTGGCGAAGCACAAGCGCTGGCCGGCCTGCACCTTGAAAGGGCGCCAGACGTCCACCGGCTGGCCATCCAGGGTTGCCCCCAGGTCGGCACCGGCCAGGGCCAGCCAGCCTTCGCCCTGGCAGTGCAATTGCAAACCGCCCAGGGTAACTTCCACCACCGCAGCCCCCAAGGGGTTACCGAGCATCCAGTTGGCCCACGACTGGGCCAGCCAATCGAGGGCGCCCCCCTGGGTCAGGCCCAGATGACGAACGCCGAAGCGACCGCTGTCCTGCAACGTAGCCAGGGCCCCGCCCTGCTCCACCATCAATGTGCTCATGGCGTGGCCTCCATGGGGGTGTCGTCGCCACCCAGGCGCAGGAATTCGTCGCGCAGGATCGGTACATAGCGCACCCGGTCGCCGGGGCGCAACAGGCTGAAGCCCTCCAGCGACGGGTCGAACAACCGCGCCGGGCTGCGCCCTACCAGGTTCCAGCCACCCGGCGATACGGCGGGGTAAATGGCAGTCTGACGCTCGGCGATTCCGACGCTGCCGGCGGCCACTTTCTGCCGTGGCGTGGCCAGGCGTGGGCTGGCCAGGCGCGGGTCGACCAGGCCCATGAAGGCAAAGCCCGGGGCGAAACCCAAGGCGAACACCGAGTACGGACGGCCGCTGTGCAAGGCGATCAGCTCGTCGACGCTGAAGCCGCGCTGGCGAGCCAGGGCTTGCAGGTCAGGCCCTACGCTTGGGTGGTACCACACCGGCACCTCCAGTTCGCGCCCGCTGCTCGCCTGCGCAGGTGCCAGGTCAGCCAGGGCTTGCCGGCACAAGGCACGGGCTTGCGCGTCATCCAACTGCATCAGGTCGTATTGCAGCATCAGCGTGGTGTACGACGGCACCAACTCCACCAGGGCGGCACCGAAAGTGCTGCGCAGCCGGTCAGCGGCGGCCAGCAACCACGGTACGTTGCCTTCGTCGATCACCTCGAACAGGCGCACGGTCAGGCAGTCAATGGCCGCGACTTCGATGGCTGGGGTCATGCCACCAGCCCGTCCAGCGCCTCGCGGATCTGCCTGACGGCGGCGACCGAGCCGGGGTTGTCGCCATGCACGCACAGGGTGTCGACCTGCAGACGCAGGGTGCTGCCGTCGCGGGCCACCAGCGGCTCGCCACGGGCCAGCCCCAGCGCCTGGGCCACCACTGCCTGTGGGTCGTGATGCACCGCGCCGGGCAGGCGGCGGCTGACCAGTTGGCCATCAGGCTCGTAGGCGCGGTCGGCGAAGGCTTCGAACCACAGGGCCAGCCCCACTTCGTCGGCCAGCGCCTGGCTGGCGCGGTTGTCGGCGGTGGCCATGAGCATCAGCGGCAACTGCGGATCGTAGGCGCGCACGGCATTCATCACCGCGCGCAGGCGCACCGGGTCGGCCATCATGTCGTTGTACAGCGCGCCATGGGGTTTGACGTACTGCACGCGGCTGCCTTCAGCGCGGCACATGGCGTCCAGCGCACCCACCTGGTACAGCACCAGGTCTTCGATTTCCTGCACCGAGCAGGCCATGGTCCGCCGCCCGAAACCGACCAGGTCCGGGTAGGCCGGGTGGGCGCCGATGCGCACCTGGTGCCTGACCGCCAGGGCCACGGTGCGGCGCATGGTGCCGGGGTCGCCGGCGTGAAAGCCGCAGGCGATGTTGGCGCAGTCGATCAGCGGCATCACCTCATCGTCCAGGCCCATGGTCCAGGCGCCGAAGCTTTCGCCGATGTCGCAGTTGAGCAGGGGGCGTTTCATCAGGGGGCTCCCGGTTTTTTTCGCGATGGCTGGCATTATGCT
>NZ_JAPYKM010000052.1:0-30954 GCF_029623465.1 Pseudomonas sp. RIT-To-2
GGGGGTGGCGGAGAGCCGTGGATGCGGGGGGTTGCCCTGGAGAGGGGGGGGAGAGAAGGGTAGAGAGCGGGGGGGTGGGTGGCAATTATCCTGAGGGATAGGTGTTGATTGTGAAATGCAGGCCGGCAGGTGCAATTCGTCGAAAACGCTCCCGTCCAGCCCTTCTTCACCCCCACCCCCCGTCCACAGGGCATAATACCCCCCCTTCGATTACCGCAAAATGAGGACCCCGCATGCAGCTCGCCATGCGCAACCGCTGGTATTCAGGGCTTTTGACCCTGCTACTGCTGTGTTTCACCGTGCCAGCCTTCGCACAGCCCACCGCACCACAGGCAACCACGTCCGGCAGCCTGCCGGTGCTCGCCGACAGCGCCAGCCTGGACGAGCTGAACGACCAGCTCGACCTGATCCGCCAGCGCGTCACCGGCAACGCCAACGACGATGTGCTGGCCAGCCTGCGTCAGGCCGCGCAGCAGGTACAGAAGCAAGCCGATGACCTCGCGACCGCGCGTGGCGTGAGCATCGAGCACCTGAACGATCAACTGAAGGTCATCGGCCCGGCACAGCCGGACGAGGCCGCCAGCCTGAGCACCCAGCGCCAGACCTTGACCAGCCAGAGCAACGCCCTGGCCGCGGACGAGCGCCAGCTCACGGCACTCAGCCAGTCGGCCCGCGACCTGGCCACCCAGATCGTCAACCTGCGACGCGGCCTGTTCAACTCGCAGATCAGTGCCCGTTCGGCCAGCCCCCTGAGCCCCAGCTTCTGGTCCAGCCTGATCCGCCCGACCGACGACGACCTGCGCCGGCTCAATAGCCTTGGCCAGGATGTGGAAAGCGCCAGTGAAGCCATTCTTGCACCGGGTGCGCGGGGCTACTTCATCGCCTCGCTGCTGCTGGCGGTGCTGATCTGGGTGGGTGGGCGCCGTGCGCTGGAACGCCTGCTGGCCTGGTCGATGATTCGCTGGCTGCCCGAAGGCCGCCTGCGCCGCAGTGCCCTGGCCCTGGCCGTGGGGCTGGCGACCTTGCTGACCATCAGCGGCGCCACCACAGTGCTGCGCTGGGGCGTGACCTACAGCGCCGACCTGAGCGCCAACGTCCTCAACCTGATCGACCAGTTGACCACCCTGGTGATCTTCTGTGCCTTCATCCTCGGCCTGGGCCGTGCCCTGCTGATGCTGCGCCGTCCCTCCTGGCGCCTGGCCGAGATACCCGACGAAATCGCCACGGCCCTGGGCCCGTTTCCCAAGATGCTGGCCCTGGCGCTGATGCTCATCGGCACCCAGGAGCGCATCAACAGCGTCATCGCCAGCAGCCTGGCGCTGACCGTCGCCGTCAACGGCCTGACCGCCCTGGCGGTGTCGGTGATCTCGCTGTGGGCGCTGGTGCGCTACCACCGCACCCGCCATCAATTCGAACTGGAGCGCCTGACCGGGTTTGCCGCGCTGGTCCCCTTCGTGCTGGGCATGTGGATCGTGGTCATTCTGCTGGCACTGATCAGCGGCTACTTGACCCTGGCCTACTTCCTCACGGTAAAACTGCTGTGGATGAGCGTGGTGGCCACCACCGCCTACCTGCTCACCGCCTGTTTCGGCGACCTCTGCGAAACCCTGCTGTCGCCCAAGGAGCCCGGTGGCCGTGCCCTGGCCTCGGCCCTGAGCCTGTCGCCCCGCCACCAGGCCCAGGCCGCCACCCTGCTGGCCGGTGTGGGGCGTACCCTGTTGCTGTTCACGGGGCTGCTGATCGCCTTCATGCCCTCGGGCTCCAGCCCCAGTGAAATTCTCCAGGGCCTGACCCTGCTGGACCTGGGCAACAAGCCCCTGGGCGGACTCAAGGTCGTGCCTGGCGATATCCTGCTGGCCATCGCCTTCCTGGTCGGTGGCCTGTTCGGCATCCGCGTGCTCAAGGGCTGGCTGAGCGAGCGCCTGCTGCCGGAAACCAACATGGACGCCGGCATGCGCGCGTCCTTGGTGACCCTGGTCGGTTACCTGGGTTACGTGCTGCTGGCGATCGTGGTGATGTCCACCCTGAGCATCAGCCTCACCAACCTCACCTGGGTGGTCAGCGCCCTGTCGGTGGGTATCGGTTTCGGCCTGCAAGCCATCGTGCAGAATTTCATCTCCGGTCTGATCCTGCTCACCGAGCGCCCGGTGAAGGTGGGTGACTGGGTGAGCCTGGCCGGCGTGGAAGGCGACATCCGCCGCATCAACGTGCGCGCCACCGAGATCCAGATGTCCGACCGCTCCACGGTGATCGTGCCGAACTCGCAGTTCATCACCCAGAACGTGCGCAACGTGACCATGGGCAATGCCCTGGGCGTGGTGGGCATCAGCCTGACCTTGCCGCTGGACACCGACGTGCTGAAGATCCGCGAGCTGTTGATCACCGCCTTCACCGAACACGAGTCAATCCTCGACGCCCCGGCGCCTTCGGTGTCGTTCAAGGATCTGACCGCCAACGGGCTGATCATCAGTGCCAGCGGCTACGTCAACAGCCCGCGATCGGTGTCTGGGGCGCGCAGTGATCTGTTGTTCACCATCCTGGGACGGCTGCGGGAGATGGGCGTGGCGTTGTCGGCGCCGCAGAGCATGATGTTGATCAGCCAGGGTCAGGGTGGGGGGGCGGTGATACCTGATCCGGTCTGAGGTGAAAGGCTCGCAGGGCTATCAAGGCCGCGGAAGCCAGGTGCCTGTCTGACAGGCACCTCGCTGCACCGATCCAATCCAATCTAAGCATAGACCCATACAATATTTGGTATATACCAAACCAATCCCCTATAAAGAGCCACCTCCCCATGGACAAGGCTCTGCCCCATGCAACAACTGCGCATCATGCTCGAATACTTCCACCCCTGGCCCAACTCCGCGGGTTTCTACCTGGCCCGCGAGCGCGGCTGGTACGCCGACGCAGGCCTGGAGGTGGAGTTGTGCGTGCCCGACCCGGAGCGCGGGGACAGCCTGGAGCATTTGCTCACCGGCGCCGTGGACCTGGCGGTTTTCCCCAGCAACCGCCTGCTGGTGCGCCGTGACCTGGGCCAGCCTCTCAAGGGTGTGGCTGCGATCAACCATGACGGCCTGGAAGCCTTCCAGACCCTGCGCGAATTCAATATCCAGCGCCCCCGCGACCTGATGGGCAAACGCCTGGCGATGAACCCTACCCCACGCGGCCTGGCCATGGTCCGCGACCTGGTGCGCCAGGACGGCGGCGACCCGGACGCCGTGGTCATCGTCGACGCCGGTGCCCGCGAATTGCGCCCCGAAGAGCTGGAAGCGGGTCATGCCGACGCCAGCTTTGGCGGTTACTGGGCTTGGGAAGCGCTGATGGACAGCCCCGTGGACACGGCCCGGCGTGTGGTACACCGCGTCAGCCAGTGGGGCGCGCCGGCGTACCACAGCTATTTGCTCGGCGCGCGGGAAGACTGGATAGCCACCCACACCGATACCTTGCGCGCCTTTCTCGCCGCCACGGTGCGCGGTTTTGAAAGCGTCGCCGCACACCCGCAGCAGGCCCGCGCCGCCTACGAGCGCGTCATTCCCTATTTCCCCGGCGCACTGATCGAGCGATCACTGCAGCACATCGCCCCGACCTGGCTGCACCAGGGCCGGTTCGGCCAGCAGCGCCAGGCCTTGCTGGAACCCTATGCCCATTGGCTGCACGCCCACGGTATCCTGCGCTCTGCGGATGCCTGGCGCGCAGCGACCACCAACCAGTATTTGCCCGGAGAGGCGTCATGACCCACGCGTTGCACAGCCACGGCCTGGCCGGCGAGGATGTCGCGCCCGTGTGGGCGCCGCTGGCCGAAACGGAACTGCGCCCGTTGCTGGCACGCTACCCGCAGTTGGGTGCCCTGCACAGCATCGACTGGCATAGCCCACGGCCGTTTTCCGCTGCGGCGCTGGTGAGCACCGAGACCGGCCAATGGTTCGTCAAACGCCATGCCCAGGCCGTGCGCAGCGCCGCCTGGCTGGAAGAAGAACACGGCTTCATCCGCCACCTGCGCGCCAACGGCGTACCGGCGCCCAAGGTCCAGCTCGACCGCGAAGGCCGCAGCGCCATTGCCGTCGGCGCCTGGACCTATGAAGTCCACGCCCGTTCCCCTGGCGCCGACCTGTATCGCGACGCCCAGTCCTGGTCACCGTTTCACAGCCACGCCCATGCCCACGCGGCCGGCCGTGCCCTGGCTGAACTGCATCAGGCCGCCGAGGGCTACCACGCGCCGGCACGCCACGCCACGGTGCTGAGCAGCCGCTGCCATGCGTTCGCCCAGCCTCAGCCGTTGGCTACCCTGACCCAGCAGGTACGGCACAGCCCTGCCTTGAGCCGCTACCTGGCCGACCGTGACTGGCCCGGCGAACTGCGTCGTGCCCTGTTGCCCGCGCACCAGGCGTTGCTGCCCCACCTGGCGCGGCAAACGCCGTTGTGGACGCATAACGACTGGCACGCTTCCAACCTGCTGTGGGCCAATGACCAGGTCAGCAGCGTGCTGGACTTTGGCCTGTGCGATCGCACCTTCGCCTTGTTCGACCTGGCGACCGCCCTGGAACGCAACGCTATCCCCTGGCTGGAGCTGGACAGCGGCGGCCAGGCCGCGGCAGACCTGGGTACCGTGGATGCACTATTGGCCGGCTACGCCAGCATCAAACCGCTGGCCACCGCTGATATCGAGGCACTGGCGGCCTGGCTGCCGGTGGTGCATGCCGATTTCGCCATCTCCGAGACCGAGTATTTCGCCGGCGTGCTGGATGACCATGCAAGTGCCGACATCGCGTGGGATGGCTACCTGCTGCGGCATGCCGACTGGTTCGTCGGCCCTGAAGGGCAGCGCCTGATCGAGCACCTGCACCCGCGCAAGCGAGACGGGTCATGACCGACCTGCTGGTAGACGTCGCCTGGCTCGCGGCCAACCTTCACATGCCCCACCTGGTGCTGCTGGACGCCACCGTCGACCTGCGCGCGCCGCAATTCGATGGCGACTACCAGGCCTGTTCCGGTGAACCCGGCTGGCGCACCGAACACCTGCCCGGTGCCCGCCACGCCGACCTGCTGGCACGGTTGCACGACCACTCGGCACCTTACAGTTTCGCCATGCCGGCCCCGGCCGACCTGGCCGTCGGCTTGCAGGCACTGGGTATCGACGACCACAGCCACATCGTCATCTACGACCGTGCCGACGGCTTCTGGGCCGCCCGCCTGTGGTGGATGCTGCGCAGCGTCGGCGTGCCTGCGGCCATTCTCGACGGCGGCCTGCAGGCCTGGCGACGTGCCGGGCAACCGACGGCCAACGGCTCAGGTAACCCGACCCAGGCCGCCACCGCGCCGACCCTGCGCGTGCAACCGGGGCACTGGGCCAGCCTGGAACACGTGCGCGCCGTGAGCGAAGGACGCGCCCCGGGCCACCTCATCTGTGCACTGTCGCCAGCCGTGTTCGATGGCAGTGCCATCACCCGTTACAGCCGCCGCGGGCATATCCCCAACAGCCTCAACCGCCCGGCCCGGCAACTGTTCGATGACCAAGGCCGCTACCACCCGCCCCAGGTGCTGGCCGAACGTCTGGGCGTGGCGCAGCTGCCACAGCCCATCCTGCTCTATTGCGGCGGTGGAATTTCCGCCGCCGCCAGCGCCTTTGCCCTGACACTGCTGGGCCGTCACGACGTGACCCTGTACGATGGCTCGCTGCAGCAATGGAGCGCCGCCCCCGCTTTGCCAATGACCACCGGAGCAGCTCCGGCCTGACCCTTCGCGGAACAGGCGCTGACCCTGGCGCGGCCCCCTGCGGTCCGCGCCCGGTCGCCTGCACCAGAAGAAAAATCATTGTGTTTGCAAGGAGCTGCCCCATGTTTCGCCCCCTTCCCTTCCCGGCGCGCCTGCTGGTGTCGAGCATTGCGCTCGCCTCCCCGTGGGCGGTCGCGGAAGAGCCCGTGACCCTGGGCGCCGTCACCGTCGTTGGTGACAGTCCCGATAGTTACCGGGCTACCCACGCTTCGGTCACCGGCGTCGACGACGCCCCCTTGCTCGATACCCCGGCGGCGGTGTCGGTGTTCAACACCCAATTGCTGCAAGACCAGCAGGTACGGCTGCTCAGCGAAGTGCTGCGCAACGACGCCGCGGTGGGCGACAGCTACGCACCCATCGGCTACTACGAAAACTTCGTGGTTCGCGGCTTCTCGCTGAATGCCGCCAGCAGCTACAAGATCAACGGCCGCACCATCACCGGCGAGCAGAACGTGGCCCTGGAAAACAAGGAACAGGTGGAAGTGCTCAAGGGCCTGGCGGGCCTGCAGAGCGGTGTCAGCGAACCGGGTGGCGTGATCAACTATGAAACCAAGCGCCCTGCCAACGTGCGCTCGGTCACCGTGTCCACCGACGAACAGGGCGGCCGCTACCTGGCCACTGACCTGGGCACCTGGTTCGGCAGCGAGCAGCAGTTCGGCATCCGTACCAACCTGGCCCACGAAGACATTCGTTCCTACGTCGACCACGCCGACGGCCAGCGCGACTTCGCCTCGGTGGCCTTCGACTGGAACATCGACCCGCGCTCCAGCCTGCAACTCGACGTGGAATACCAGCACCGCGAACAACGCTCGGTGCCCGGCTACCAGTTGCTCGGCGGCACGCAAGTCCCGCATCACGCCGACCCCCACGACCTGCTGGGCTACCAGAGCTGGTCGGACCCGGTGGGCATCACCTCGCTGAACATGGAAGGCCGTTACCAATACCGCCTCACCGATGACTGGAGCACGCAACTGAGCCTGTCCCGCAGCCGGGTGATCATCGACGACAACAGCGCCTTCCCGTATGGTTGCTATTACGGCGCCGGCTGCACCGCGACCACCAGCCAGTTCAGCAGCACCGGCGACTACGATATCTATGATTTCCGCAGCCCCGACGACACCCGCCGCAACGACGAGGCCCAGGCTTCGCTGAGCGGCGAGTTCACCGCCTTTGGCCTGCGCAACGAGCTGGATGTGGGCCTCAGCGCCTTCCGCCGCACGGTGGACCAGCGCGATGCCGTCAACGAATACGTGGGCAGCGGCAACATCGACGCCACCCCCCAGGCCTGGGACCCTTACCCTGGGGACGCAGGCCACACCTACCGGCACCTGGACAGCCGCCAGTACGGGCTGTTCATCAACGACCGCCTGCACCTCGACGAGCACTGGCAACTGGTGCTGGGCGGCCGCGAAGTGCGCCTGGACGAAAAGGCCTTCGATGCGGACGGCGACACCACCCGCCACACCCGGATGTGGGAATTGCTGCCCAACCTGGCGGTGATCTACAAGCCCACCGATGACCTGTCGCTGTACGCCCGCTACAGCAAGGGCCTGTCCCTGGGCAGCGAGGCGTCGTGGTTCGCCAGCAACGCCGGTGAAACCCTGCCGCCGACGATCTCGCGGCAACTGGAAGTGGGCATCAAGCAGGACTGGCAGCGCCTGAGCCTGGGCGCGGCGCTGTTCCAGATCACCCAGGGGTACCAGTATTCACGACCTGACGACGACGGCACCTTCACCTACGTACAGCAGGGCAAGCAGAAGAACATCGGCCTGGAACTGACCGCCAGCGGGCGCGCCACCGACCGCTTGCAACTGAACGCCAGCGTCGCCGCCACCCGCGCCCGGGTGGAAGGCAGTGGGACCGACAGTTACGAGGGCCATCAGGCCATCAACGTGCCGGCCCTGCGCGCCAGTTTCTATGGCGACTACAGCGTGCCTGGCATCGACGGCCTGGCCCTGCTGGGGGGCGTGCAGTACAGCGGCAAGAAGTACGCCAACCGCGAAGGTACTGTGCAGGTGGGCGACTACGCGGTGTTCAACGCCGGCAGCCGCTACACCACGCGTATCGAAGGCTATGAAACCGTGTTTCGCCTGAGCGTCGACAACCTGTTCGACAAGCGCTATTGGCGCGACGTGGGCGAATACGCCGGCGACGACTACCTGTTCCTCGGCGCACCGCGCACCGCGCGGCTGTCGGCCACGGTCAACTTCTAAGGAAACTCATCATGTCGAACCTGGAAATACTCGCGGTGCTGGTCAATGTGCTGGGCGTTTGGCTCACGGCGCGGCGTACCCCTTGGTGCTGGCCGGTCAGCGTGGTGGCAGTGCTGTTGTACGTGTGGATCTTCTATGACGTGAAGCTGTATTCGGACATGCTCCTGCAAGTGCTGTTCGTCTTCCTGCAAGGCTACGGCTGGTGGCGCTGGCGCACCGGGCGCATGGCCCAGGGCAAGGTCCGAGTCGAGGCACTGCCGTTGAACGTGGCCGTCATCAGCCTGCTGGCTGGCGCCGTGTTGTCACTGCTGCTGGGCGCCGCCATGGCGCACTTCACCGACGCCGCCGCGCCGTGGCTGGACGCCACTCTGACCGGCTACAGCCTGGTGGCCAGCTACTGGTCGGCGCGCAAATTCATCGCCAACTGGTGGCTGTGGATCGTGCTCGACGCGGTGTACACGGGCTTGTACTACTACAAGGACCTGACCCTCACGGCCGTGCTGTACGCCGGTTTCATCGTGCTGGCGATCTATGGTTTGCGCGCCTGGCAGCGTGACCTGGCGCAGCAGCCGGCCGGCGGCGCCCTCGAGCCGGCCCGCTGACATGAGCATCAAACCCGCGCAGTCCCAGTACCTGCGGATCAGCGAGCAACTGGCGGGCGAAGTCGCCCGCGGCCAGCTGCTCGACGGCGCCCGCTTACCCACCGAGCGCGAACTGGCCGAGCAGTTTGGCTGCACCCGCGTGACCCTGCGCCAGGCGTTGCAGCGCCTGGAGGCCCAGGGTGTGCTGTACCGCGGGCACCGCCGCGGCTGGTTCGTGTCGCCTGCGCCGATCCGCTACGACCCCACGCGGGTCAGCGGCTTCATGGAATACGTCAGCGCCCAGGGCCGCGAGCCCCGCACCGAATGCCTGCTGGCCGAGCGCCGTCCAGCTGGCGAGTGGCTGGCCCAGCGGATGAACCTGGCGCCGAGCGACTGGGTGTTCTACCTGGAACGTCGACGCTGGGTAGACGGCCGCGCGGTGCTGCTGGAGACCAACGCCTTGGCGGAGGCCTGGTGCCCTGGCTTGCTGGAGCACCGCCTGGATGGCTCGTTGACCCACCTGCTGCGCGAGCAATATGGACGGCAGCAGGCCCGCAGCCAGATCAACCTCAAACCCTGCCTGCTCGACGAAGGGCAAAGCGCGTTGCTGGAAATAGCCAGCGGGTCCAGCGGGTTGTACTTGCAGCGGTCGTGTTTCGATGCTGAGGGGCTCACGGTTGAATTCGACCAGGAATACTGGCGGCCGGATGCGGTGGAGGTGGTATTGAATATAGACCGGTGAGTCGCTGACAGTGATTACGCGACTTCAGCCGGACCAGGTGATCTCACAGACATGACTGGCCCGAAACAGATGTGGGACCGGGCTTGCCCGGGAAGCGCCGCGCGGGCGGCGCTCGGTCTCAAGGGCGCCGGAGAAACCCAAGCCATGCACCCAGAGGCCATGATGCGGTCTCAAGCCGGAAAAACAAGGCGGACAAGGCAATCTCACAGGCATAACTGGCCCGAAACAGATGTAGGAGCAGAGCTTGCTCGCGAAGCGCCGCGCGGGCGGCGCGCGGTCTCAAGGGCGCCGGAGAAACCCAAGCCATGCACCCAGAGGCCATGATGCGGTCTCAAGCCGGAAAAACAAGGCGGACAAGGCAATCTCACAGGCATAACTGGCCCGAAACAGATGTAGGAGCGGGCTTGCTCGCGAAGCGCCGCGCGGGCGGCGCGCGGTCTCAAGGGCGCCGGAGAAACCCAAGCCATGCACCTGGCGGCCCTAACCCGATCCCAAGGCGAACAACCAAGGCGGTCCAGGCAATCTCCCAGACATAACTGGCCCGAAACAGATGTAGGAGCAGAGCTTGCTCGCGAAGCGCCGCGCGGGCGGCGCGCGGTCTCAAGGGCGCTGGAAAAACCCAAGCCATGCACCCAGAGGCCATGATGCGGTCTCAAGCCGGAAAAACAAGGCGGACAAGGCAATCTCACAGGCATAACTGGCCCGAAACAGATGTAGGAGCAGAGCTTGCTCGCGAAGCGCCGCGCGGGCGGCGCACGATCTCAAGGGCGCTACAACACCATCGACTAGCGCTTGGTGGCCATGATGAGATCTCCAGCGGGGCCCTAAAAGCCAGTCATGAAACCGCATCATGGCCTCTAGGTGCATGGCTTGGGTTTCTCCAGCGCCCTTGAGACCGTGCGCCGCCCGCGCGGCGCTTCGCGAGCAAGCCCGCTCCTACATCTGTTTCGGGCCAGTTATGTCTGGGAGATTGCCTGGTTCGCCTTGATTGTCCGCCTTAGGATTGGGTGAGGGCCGCCAGGCGCATGCCTTGGTTTCTCCAGCGCCCTTGAGATCGAGCGCCGCCCGCGCGGCGCTTCGCGAGCAAGCTCTGCTCCTACGGTTGTTTCGGGCCAGTTATGCCTGTGCCATTGCCTGGGCCGCCTTGATTGTCCGCCTGGAGATTGGGTCAGGGCCTCCATGTGCATGCCTTGGTTTCTCCAGCGCCCTTGAGACCGTGCGCCGCCCGCGCGGCGCTTCGCGAGCAAGCTCTGCTCCTACATCTGTTTCGGGCCAGTTATGTCTGTGCCATTGCCGGGACCGCCTTGATTGTCCCCCTGGAGATTGGGTCAGGGCCGCCAGGTGCATGCCTTGGTTTTTCCAGCGCCCTTGAGACCGCGCGCCGCCCGCGCGGCGCTTCGCGAGCAAGCTCTGCTCCTACATCTGTTTCGGGCCAGTTATGTCTGTGGGATTGCCTTGTCCGCCTTGTTTTTCCGGCTTGAGACCGCATCAGGGCCTCTAGGTGCATGGCTTGGGTTTTTCCAGCGCCCTTGAGACCGTGCGCCGCCCGCGCGGCGCTTCGCGAGCTTCGCCCGGTCCCACATCTGTTTCGGGCCAGTTATGTCTGTGCCATTGCCTGGGCCGCCTTGTTTTTTCGGTTTGGAACCGTATCAAAGCCGCCAAGGGCATGGCTTGGTTTTTCTGGCTTCAGTGCAGCCAATCGCCCCTATGCCTGAGAGGCTTCACACCCGAAACTGCCGCAACACCCCGTCCAACTGCTGGCTCAGCGCCTTGAGCTGTACGCTCGCGGCGTTGGATTGCTCGGCCGCTAGCGCGGCATGGCGGGACAGTTCGGCCGCCTGGGTGACGTTCTGGTTGATGTCCTCCACCACATGGGACTGCTGCAGCGTAGCACTGGCGATCGAGGTGTTGAGGCCGTTGAGCTTGCCCAGCGCCTGGCTGATGGAGGCCAGGCTCTGGCCGGCCAGGTGGGCCTGCTCGGTGGTCAGCTGGGAGGCGCGGCTGCTGTCGCCGATGACTTTCACCGCCGCGTCGGAATGGCGCTGCAGACGCTCGATCATGGCCTGGATTTCCGCGGTCGACTTCTGCGTGCGCTGGGCCAGCAGCCTCACCTCATCGGCCACCACGGCGAAACCACGGCCCTGCTCGCCGGCCCGCGCGGCCTCGATGGCGGCGTTGAGGGCGAGCAGGTTGGTCTGTTCGGCAATGGCGCTGATCACCTCCAGCACGCCACCGATCTGCGTGCTTTCCGCCGCCAGGGTACGGATCACCTCCACCGCCTGAGCAATGGTGGCCGACAGTTGGTCGATCTGCCGCAGGCTGCTGTCGATATTGGCCTGGCCGCGCTGGGCTTCGGATTCGGCATCACGCATTTCACTGGCGGCATGCTCGGCGTTTTTCGCCACGTCCTGCACGCCGTAAGTCACCTGGTTGACCGCCGTGGCCACCAGCTCCATCTGCTGCGACTGCTGCTGGCTGCGCACCTGCGCCTGGTCGGCATCCTGGCCCAGCTCGCCCGAGGCCTGGCCCAGGCGGGTGGCCGACTGCTGCAGGTCGCCGACTACCTGGCGCAACGTGGCGACGAAGGCGTTGAAGTGCAGGGCCAGTTGGGTGACTTCATCCTGGCCATGGGCATCCAGGCGACGCGTGAGGTCACTGTCGCCGCTGGCGATGTCGGCCATGGCCTGTACCGCAGCGTTGAGGGGCCGCACGATGCTGCGGGCGATCAGAATGAGCAACACGGCCATGATCAGAATGATGCCGAGGGTAATGACCGCTGCCTTCCACACCTGCTGGTGAAATTCAGCTTCGACGTCGTCCACGTACACGCCGGAACCGATGATCCAGCCCCAGGGTTCGAACAGGCTGATATAGGAAGTCTTGGCCACCGGTTCACTGGCGCCTGGCTTGGGCCAGCGGTAATTGACCACGCCGGCGCCCCGGGCCTTGGCGACCTTGATCATGGCGTTGAACACCTCCACGCCGTCCGGGTCTTTCACCGCGGACAGGTCCTGGCCCACCAGCTTGGGGTTGGCGGGGTGCATGATCATCACGGGCCGCAAGTCGTTTATCCAGAAGTAGTCGGTCTGGTTGTAGCGCAGCCCGCCAACGGCCGTCATGGCCTGGGCCTGAGCCTGCTCGCGGGTCAGGGTACCCGCTGTTTCCAGGCCGAGGTAATAGGCCAGCAGGCCACTGGCGGTCTGCACCACGTGCATGGTCTTCTGCGCCTTGGCGTCATACAGGTCATCGTGGATCTGCTTGACCAGTGCCGCTGCCATCGCGCACAGCATCAACGCCGCGACGATCAGGATCAGCCACAACCGCCGGCTGATGGAAAGGTTGCGCATATTCATCACCGCTACTCCATGCATTGCTGTTGTCATAGGCATGGCCCCTTGGCAAACCGGGCCTGGCATTCAGGGCATCGGCGCGGCAATGGCAAACCTGAGGTGAAAGCAGCCGCCAGACCAATGGCGACCGGGAAAAGGCCGATTTGCCCTGCCCTTGCGCCTGCGCCGCTACACTTGAGGGCTTGCAGGCAGAGGTCAGCATGGGTGCGAACCTTTTCAGGCGCAGGTGGCGCGGTATCATGGGGCTGATCATCGGGCTGGCCGTGTTGTACGCCATCCTCTGCGTCCTGTTGTTCGCGTTTCAACGGCAGCTGATCTACCACCCCCAGCCCAGCGAAGGCGACACGGCCGATTCGCGTCAGTCTCTGCTGGTGGATGGCGTCAGGCTGCAACTCAGCGTACGCCCGCGGGACGGGCCCGACGCCCTGGTCTATTTTGGCGGTAACGCCGAAGACGTTTCACAGAGCCTGCCCGACCTGTCGCTGGCTTTCCCGGGGCATGCCCTGTACCTGCTGCACTACCGCGGGTTTGGCGGCAGCGAAGGGTCGCCCAGCGAAGAGGCCTTGCAAGCCGATGCCCTGGCCCTGTTCGACCAGGTCGCCAGCCACCACCCTCACGTCACTGTCTTGGGCCGCAGCCTGGGCAGCGGCATCGCGGTGCGCCTGGCCAGCCAGCGGCCGATCACACGGCTGATCCTGGTCACCCCGTTCAACAGCCTCGCCGAACTGGCACGCCAGCGCTTTGCCCTGTTCCCGGTGGACTGGTTGCTGCAAGACCGATATGAGTCCTGGCGGTACGCACCGCGGGTGCGGGCGCCAACGCGGATCATCGCCGCGGGCGATGACGAGGTGGTGCCAAGGGCGAGCACGGAGCGGCTCTACGCGCACTTTGCCGCAGCCGTGGCGACCCTGACGCTGATCCCCGGCACGGGGCACAACACGGTATCGGACAGCCCCGATTATCTGCGGGCGCTGGCGGCACCTTAGCAAACCGACCACACAGGCGCGTCGTCCTCTGACTGCTGCAGCGCCCTGCTGTGTACCCAGCCAAATTGACACCCATCGACAACCCCTGCATGCTCGCCGCTCTCACGGTTTCACCCAGGACATGGAATGGTTCGCTCGCTGTTCGCTACCCCCACCCGTACCCGCCGTACATTCGTCGCCTGGCTTTACCTGGTTGTACTGGGCCATGTGTTCGGCGGCCTGCTGCTGACCTGGGCCAGCCCCGCCGGCCACCTGGACGCCTACCTGCACTGGGTGGACAACGCCTTCTGGACCACCCCTGCCCCGGCGCCAGCCGCAGCCCAGCAACGCTGGTGGTTCGCCCTGTTCGGCGCCACGCTGCAAAGCTACGGCATCGCCATGTTCGCCCTCGTCCACATCGGCCAACGACAGCGCAGTGCCGCGGCCTGGGGCTGGCTATTGCTCGGTATCGGCGTGTGGGCGCCTCAGGATATCTGGCTGTCGGCCAGTGCCGGGGTATGGATCAATGTAATGGCCGACCTGCTGGCGCTGTGTGCCCTGGTCCCCCCGCTGCTGTGGCTGATCAGCCATGACCGCCAAGTGGTGAAGGCATGAGCGCGCAAACACTGTACCTGTTGGGCGGCAATGGCAGCGCCGCAGCCTGGTGGGATGATGTACGGGAGCGGTTCAGCCGGTATCGGGCCGAGCCTGTGGAGCTGCCGGGCTTCGGCGACAACCCGCAGCCGCCCTGTGAAGACCTGGCCGCCTACGCCGACGCCTTGTTGAACATGACCCAGGCCGGCAGCGCCATTTTCGCCGTGGGCGTCAATGCACTGATCGTGCTGCACGCCCTGCAACGCAAGCCCGGGCATTTCAGCCGCACCGTACTGCTGGCTCCCGTGGGCGCCTACCTGTGGCGGCGGCGCCTGCCCGCGCTGATGTCGCCCTTGCCAATACGCAAGACCATTCACTGGGCACTGGCCAACCGCCCGGCCTGGTTCGCGCACAAATTTTCCAGCCAGCCATGGACGGCCGCGCAATACCAGCGCATGGGCGAAGGCTACCGACGCTGCCGCGCCTTCGTGCCGTACTGGGACATGGTGCGCGCCGACACCGCCCTGCCTTTGCTGGAATGGGTGACTGACCCCGTGGAGCTGGTCTGGGGCGACCAGGACAACGTCCTGAACGTCGAGCAGGCCGCGGCCTGGGCCGCTATCCTCGCCCGTGCCGACCTGCGGGTCAGCCTGGTGCCGGGCTGGGGGCATTACCCCTGGATCGACAACCCGGCCGCCTTCTGCCAGTACCTTGAGGCGCCAACCGACGGCTTCGTCGCCCACACCAAGGGTGGCCGCCTGCGCCTGGCGGCCATGGCCGGCTTGCCGGTGCCCGCGGCCCTGAGCATCGAGCGCACCGATGATCCACGCCTGGCCCCCTGGCTGGCGGCTGCCCCCGAGGCATCGTGGGCCGTGCGCTCCTCCAGCCATGACGAAGACCAGGCAGATGCGGCCAATGCCGGGCTCAGCACCACTTACCTGCGTGAAACGGCCGCCGAGGTGCCCGTGCGCATCGCCCGGTTACTGGGCGAAGGCGTGGAAGAAGTGGTGGTGCAACGTTTCATTCAACCCACGCTCTCGGGCATTGCGTTCGCCCGCCACCTGGCCGTGGAGGTGGAATGGGTGCAGGGCCATCTGGAGGGCCTGGCCGATGGCCGCTGTGATCCACAGCGGGCAACGTTGTCGCGCCTGGGCGCCGGCTGGGCACGCGGGCACTTCCCCACTACCGACGGGCTGACAGCCGACGCGCTGTGGGCCTTTTTGCAGGAAACCCTGCGGGTGTTCCACTATGTGCCCGGCGATATTGAATGGGCCTGGGACGGCAGCCAGTTGTGGTTGCTGCAATACCGCCCCATCACCGACTACCCCTGGCGGCGCCACATCACTGCCGCCAACATCGCCGAGATTCTGCCCCCTCAGCCCAGCCGCCTGGTGGAGTACGCCCAGCGCCGCGCGGCCGGCAGCATCCCGGCGGTGATGGCGCGCTGGGATGCCCGCGTGCTGGAGGACAACGAGCCCTTTACCGCCCTGTTTGGCGACGCCTCCTACATCAACAATGATGTGTTCCTGGCCCGACTGGCGGACTGGGGCATACCGGCCAGGCGTTACGCCGATGAAGTCGGTGGCGCCACGCCGCACCTGCCGCTGCGGCCCATGCGTTTGCTGCGCAGCCTGCCGGTGTTCCTGCGCATGCAGCGCCAGGCACGTCGGCACTTGAACAGCCTGGAGCACGGCCTGCGCCGTTTCGCCGACGAATTGCACACCCTGCGAGGTGCCGACGGCCAGGCACTGGCGGACTGGTTCACCCGCTTCTATGTGTTCGTGGTGCAAGGCAACCTGTGCATCGGCACTGCCCTGGCCAGCAGTGGCGGCGCCGCCCTGGGCCGCCCGGCCACGGCCTACCGCGAGCTGGACCACAGCCCGCACCGCCTGCCCTGGGAGACCGACCCGGCCACGCCGCGCGCGGCCCCGGTGGCCTTGCCGCTGCAGGCCTTCCCGAGCTGGCCCGCCCCCGTGCGCCTGGCCCACCGCCTGGGCCTGCCAGGTATGCGCGGCTACTACCTGCAGGTGCGCGAGTGGTACCGCGACAACCTCATGCGGGTGTTCTTCGCCCTGCATCACACCATGCCCGCCGCCGACGCCGCCTACTGGTTCGCCCCCCACCCCGCCGTGCGCGGGCGCCAGGGAAGCTTCTGGCAAGACGGCGACGCCGGCACCGAACTGGCCAACGCTTTCATGATCTACCCCGGCCAGGTACGAGGCGTGCTGGGCCAGGACATTCTGCTGGAGCAGGCCCTGGACCCCGGCCGCCATGACCACTACCGCCAGGCCCGCGCGGTGATCGCGTGCATGGGCGGGCGTTTGTCCCACGGCGCCACGCTGCTGCGTGAATTGCGCAAACCGTCGGCGGTGCTGCCCCAGGTCGACAGCGCCTGGCTGGGCCGCGAGGTCCTCTACCACGACGGCACCCTGACCCTTTCAGACCCCTACGGTGAAACGCCATGAGCATCAAGAAGAAAGTCATCATCGATTCGGACATGGGCTGGGACGACGTACTGTCCATCGCCTACCTGATGAAAGACCCGGGCATCGAGATCATCGGCTTGACCGTCACCGGCTGCGGTGAAACGGACCTGGGCTGGGGGGTGATCATTGCCCAGCACCTGCTGGGCATCGGCCAGCACACCACTGTCCCGGTGGCGCGAGGCACCGACGTACCGCTGAAGCTGCACAACGTGTTTCCCCAGCTGTTCAAGAACGACATGAACGACATCATGGGCCTGATCGGCACGCTCAACCCCAAGGCTTTGCCGCCGCTGTCGGCGAAACCGGCGTGGGAGTTCCTGCACGATACCCTCAAGGCCACCCCGGAGCCCGTGACCATCCTGTCGCTGGGCGGCTTCACCAACCTGGCCAAGCTGCTGGCCCTGAAGCCTGCGGCCAGCGACCTGGCGAAGGTCGAGCGCATCGTCGCCATGGCTGGCGCGGTGTACGTGGACGGCAACGTCGCCGCCCTCAACGGCGCCATGAAGGAATGGGACCAGGGTAGCCGCTACAGCAGCAACTACCACGCCGAGTGGAACGTATTCGTCGACCCCGAGGCGGCGGACATCCTCTTCAAGTCTGAGCTGCCCCTGACCCTGGTGCCCCTGGATGCCTGCAACCAGGTGATCCTCGACCCAAGCTACATCGACACCATCACCGCTACCGATCCCGTGGCGAACCTGGTGCGCAATGTGTTCAAGAAAAAGACCGGCGATAATGCCGAAGGCAACCTGCCGGTGCCGATCTTCGACCCCTTGGCCACGATGCTGATGGCCGGCGGCCTGGTGGCGAACAAGGTCGACCGCCAGTTTCTGTCGGTGGTTACCCACCAGACCGACCATGACAACCACTGTGGCAAGGTAAGAGTGGAAACCACCGGGTCGCGCCAGATCGATATCGTGCTGGGCGTGTCCCAAACCCTGTTCGCCCGCCAGTACGCCAAGGTCATCAACGGCCACTGACGCCACCGTGCCCCTCGACAGGAAGGCCCATGCCCAGCACCGTCCACCGCTGCCCCCCACCGCCAGCCTCTGCCATCAGTCAGTACGTGCCGGGCGCCGACTTCATCGATTGCCATGACGTTCAGGTCAAGGCCCCTGACCGCACGGCCCTGCGCCACCTGCTGGGCATGCTGGCCGCCACCCCAGCCTGGCTCGACAACCTGATGAAACTGCGCAACCGCCTGGTTCAGGCCGTGGGCCTCAAGGACCTGGGAGCCCTGAGCCGCATCGACCTGACGCGCCCTGACAGCGATTATTCGCCGGGTGAGCGC
Organism: Pseudomonas sp. RIT-To-2; assembly: GCF_029623465.1. NCBI lineage: Bacteria > Pseudomonadati > Pseudomonadota > Gammaproteobacteria > Pseudomonadales > Pseudomonadaceae > Pseudomonas > Pseudomonas sp. RIT-To-2. The sequence continues at coordinate 17,992 of NZ_JAPYKM010000052.1, forward strand.
GTGGGCATTTTCACCTTGCTGGCCAGCAGTGACGATGAAGTATTGGTGGCCGATCAGGACAAGCACCTGGATGTGTTCCTGGCCCTCACCCGCCTGCCCCTGGCTGCGGATGGGACGCGTACCGTAGTGCTGTCCACCGTGGTGCGCACCCATAACCTGCTGGGCACACTGTACATGCTCCCCGTGGCGCCCTTTCACCGGCGCATCGCACCGATGACCCTGCGCGGCATCAACCGCCGCTGACCGCCTGTGTGGCCTCACGGTCAGCCACCACCCGTCGAACAGATTCATGAACGCCATTCACAAGGCCAAACTCGTTCGGCGGGCTAATCACCGGGTGCCAGGGCACCTATCATGGGCGCCACTGGTCACAGGTCAGGAGGCCAACCCGTGCTGGCCTATTTCCTCGCCGGGCGGCCATCGCCCCGCACCACCCCGTTCAGGAGTCCTCTCGCCATGAGTGAGCACATACAAGGTAAAGTCATCGTCATCACCGGTGCCAGCAGCGGCCTGGGTGAGGCCACCGCGCGCCTGCTGGCCAGTCAGGGCGCCCATGTGGTGCTGGGTGCGCGCCGCCTGGAACGCATCCAGGCCCTGGCCGACGAGCTGACCGCCAGCGGTGCCAAGGCCCTGGCCGTGCAGACCGACGTCACCGACAGCGCCCAGGTCAAGCACCTGGTCGACAGCGCGGTGCAGGCGCATGGCCGCGTCGACGTGATGCTCAACAACGCAGGCCTCATGCCTCACTCGCCGCTGGAGCGGCTGAAAGTCGAGGATTGGGACCGCATGATCGACGTCAATATCAAGGGTGTGCTCTACGGCATCGCCGCCGCCCTGCCGCACATGCAGCAGCAAAAGAGCGGGCAGATCATCAATGTGTCGTCGGTGGCCGGTCACAAGGTGCGCCCCGGCAGCGCCGTGTACGCGGCCACCAAGCACGCCGTGCGCGCGCTGTCCGAAGGCTTGCGCCAGGAGGTGAAGGCCTGGAACATCCGCACCACCATCATCTCCCCCGGCGCGGTGGCCACCGAACTGCCCGATAGCATCACCGAACCGGACATTGCCGAGGCCGTGCGCAAGATGTACGAGATCGCCCTGCCCGCGGACGCGTTCGCCCGCACGGTGGCATTCGCCATTGGCCAACCGGACGACATGGACATCAACGAGATTCTGTTCCGGCCGACGCGCCAGGAGGTGTGAGCCTGGCCGCGCCGGGGTAGCGTGTCAGTGGGTGACGCGGGTCACCAGGAAATTGCTCAACTCCGGCTCATCGTCCAGCTCGATGGCCCGGGCCGGGCGTGGCAAGTCGCTGAGCACCGCGCCCCAGAACGCCTCGGCGGCGTCGTCCTGGCGGTAGTAGCGTACCAGCCAGTTCTCGTGGCCGCCGGTGAGTACCTGGGTCACCAGGGCCTTGCCGATGCCCTTGCGGCGGTACTTCTTGAGAATGAACAGGTCAGCCAGTTCCAGCGCATCGATGCCTGGCAGTTCGCTGCGCTCCACCAGCAGGAAACCAGCGACATAGCCGTTGACCAGCAGCAGGTTGGCGCTCCAGTCCTGGTCGTGCCAGTAGCGCAACAGGTGCTCGTCGTGGATGTAGTAGCGGCCGTCCAGGTCGACGTCTTCCTGTTCCCAGTCGGACGACTCATAGGCGTAGAACTGGTACAGGTTGCGGATCAGCGGTGCCTGGTCGAGCTCGGTGGGCAGCAGTTCAATGGTCAGGTCGGTCATGGCCGCGCCTCGCAGGCAGCGGGGCGATGGCAGGTTCGAGGGTGAATCAGCGGCATGGTATTCCCGGTAGAAATGAAAGCAGCACGGCCCCGGACGGGCAGGCGTTTTTTGCAGGGCGCTATTGTTGACAAAAACCGGGGGCGAACGCTATCGGGAAATAGCCGGGGGAGCATCGACGGCGGCTTTTTCCCGGGCTTCATCCGCTTGCGAGGGGAAACCTGGCCTGCGCACCCCATCCGGTGGGACGGGGCGCATCTGGGGGGAAGAATACCGCCGAGGTGGGTCAGATGGCCGGTTCAACCGTGGGCACGCGAGCGGCTTCCAGTTCGCGTACCAACGGCAGGACATGCTTGCCGAAGTACTCCACTTCCTCCTGGAAATGCAGGAAGCCGGTCAGCACCAGGTCCACGCCCACGGCCTTGAGGGCAACGATGCGCTCGGCGATCTGCCGGGGGGTGCCAATGAGGTTGGTCTTGAAGCCGTCGTTGTACTGCACCAGGTCTTCAAAGGTGGACTTGGCCCAGTTGCCCTCACCTTCCGGCGACGCGCTACCCGCCTGTTTCGCCGCCGCACCGAAGGCGCTGACGGCGTCGAAGTCGGCCTTGTCGATGATCTCGGCCAGCACCGCACGTGCCTCGGCCTCGGTTTCGCGGGCGATCACGAAGGCATTGACCCCGACCTTCACCGAATGGCCGTTGGCGGCCGCCTTGGCGCGGATATCATCGACCTGGGCCTTGATGCCTTCCACCGTGTTGCCATTGGTGAAGTACCAGTCAGATACCCGCGCGGCCATGTCCCGGGCAGCCCGCGAGCTGCCACCCTGGAAAACCTCCGGGTGCGGTTGCTGCAGCGGCTTGGGCCGCAGGGTGTAGTCGCTGAAACGGTAGAAGTCACCGCGGTAGGTGAAGTTGTCCTGGGTCCAGATACCCTTCAGCGCGGTGATGAACTCCTCGGAGCGCCGGTAGCGCTCGTCGTGCTCCAGCCAGTGTTCACCGATGGAAGTGAACTCACCCCTGAACCAGCCGCTGACGATGTTCACGGCGATGCGCCCACCCGTCAGTTGGTCGATGGTCGCCAACTGCTTGGCGGCCAACGCTGGCTGCCAGGGACCTGGCAGGATGGCGGCGATGATTTTCAGCGTGTTCGTGGCAGCAAGCAGCGCATGGCTGAACGCTACCGACTCGTGCTGGTTATCGGCACCGTAGCCGGCGGTGAAGCGAATCTGCGTCAGGCCGTATTCAAAACCCGCCGCCTCGGCCAGTTGCGCCAGCTTGCGGTTGTAGTCGATGTCCCAGCTGGTGCGCTGCTGGATCTTGCTGACCACCAGGCCGCCACTGACATTGGGTACCCAGTAGGCGAATTTCACAGGGGTCTGGCTCATGTCGATTTACTCTCTGGCAGAAGGTGCAAATGCCCGAGCAGCAACCGTGCCAAACATGAAACAGGTTTATATTCATAAGCTTAGGAAAAAACACGGACAACCGTCGACTGTTCGCCCCCGCGCTTTTGCTGGATGACTGTTGCCCCGGCAACAGCGCGGCGCTAGCGCAACGAAGGGCATGGCGGACCGAGTTGGCGCGCGGCAAAACGGATGTAGCCATACTCCCCCGCGCGGTAAATGGCGTAAAACGGCCGCTTCACCAGCGGTTCGCCCAGCTCCGGCACCTGTGCGGGGGCATCGCCGGCCATGTTGGCAACGCCCCACTTGGTCAGCTGCTCGGGCAGAAACTGGTAGTCGTTGACGGCAATATAGCGCAGCGCTGGCAGCATGCGCTGCACGCAGAGCCGGGCGAAGACGTTGTTGATGTCGTTGTTGCTGTCTTCCATCACGTAGATGCCTTTGGCACTGGCCAGCGCCTCGTGATTGAAGAGGTCGGCCACCACCAGGGTGCGCACGAACAACTCCAGCTCGTTCTTCTGGCGCATGTACTGCCCGTACACGTAGGCGAAGGACAGGAAGGTCGCCAGTGGCAGTACCAGGAGCAGGGTCCAGCCAGGGCGCAGCGCCTGGATGAAGCGGTGGGCCAGCAGCAACAGCGCCACCAGCAGGGGCGCCACGCCCACCAGGACGCGAGCCTCCGCATTGGCGGCCATGTCGAATAGAAACAGCAGCAAGCCCCCCACGGCCAGGACCACGCCCGCGGTCGCCGCACACGTCAGGCACAGGTAGCCGACCTTCAGCCCGGCACCGACAGGCGAGCGCAGGGCAACGCGCACCGTGACCAACCACCCGGCCAGCGCACACCCCGCCAAACCGGCGAAGATCAGCCCGTTGGCCGGGGTGATGAACAGACCGACATGCGCCGCCAGCAGGGCGATACGCGCTTGCCACTGACCCAGGTTCGGCAGGATCACACCACCACGGTCATCGGTCAGCAACTGGTAGGCGCTCAGGTAGTACAGCATCCCGCCCAGCAGCAGCGTGGCCAGGGCGTTCGAAGGGACCTTCAACAGCCCGCGCCAGGTCGGCGCGACAGTGCCTTGGCGCAGCACATCGACGCACACCAGCCCCACGTAGACATTCAACGGCAATTGGTCGAGGCTCAGCGCCGCCGCCAGCAGCACCGCCCTTGCCAGCACCTGCAGCCAGGCCCGGCGCATCTCCAGGCTCATGGCCAGGATCACCAGCGCCACCCCCAGCGACAGGGTCAGGCACTCATACTGATACGACAGTTCCTGCAGAAAAAACGGGTTGTACCACAGCGGCAACAGAATCAGGCATTGGCTGAACAGCGGGCGCTTGAACCAGTGATGGGCCAGGTGCGTCAGCGCCACGGCCATGCAGCCAATGGCCAGCAACATCGACAAAGGGAAGAAGTCCGGGGTGCCTGGCGTGAAGCTGACCGCGTTGAACAGGTAGTCACCCAGCACCCGCCCCTCGGTTCGCCACCAGGTGGCAGCCTGCATCTCGCGCAGGTTGTCATCGATGAACAACACGTTGTTGAGGATCAGTGGCAAGGCATACAGCCCCAGGGCCAGCAGGTAGAACACCAGCACCTGGCGCGCCGTCAGCGGTTGCGCGGTCATTGCCTGCACCAGGCGCCTGGCGCGCACGATGCCCAGGATAGGCTCCGGGTCATTGGCGTTGGGGTGAATACTGCCCATGGCGTGGTCCCTTGTATGCGGGTTCCCCGTTGAGTTCAAACCACACGGGCGCATACGTCCAGTCCAGGGTTGCTGTCGGTGAGCCAACCCATTGCTGATTCACTGCTGACAAGGCAACAGTACCCACCCCCTGCGTGCTCGCGTGGCCCGCGATTACGTGGCCGCGGGCGTGGCATGAAGGCTGCAACACCCCCGGCAACGTACCAGGGAGTAGCACCATGACCGACCACCACGTCATCAACCCGCTGTCCACCGGCACCGACTACGCCGCGCTGGCAGCGCGCTTTCGGCCGATCTTCGCGCGCATCGCCGAAGGCGCGGTGCAGCGCGAACAACAGCGCATCCTGCCCCACGAGCCCATTCAATGGCTGAAGGAAGCCGGCTTCGGCGCCGTGCGCGTCCCAGTGGAATACGGCGGCAGTGGCGCTTCCGTGCCCCAGCTGTTCGAGCTGCTGATCGAGCTGGCCGAAGCCGATGCCAACGTACCCCAGGCCCTGCGCGGGCATTTCGCCTTTGCCGAGGACCGCCTCAATGCAGCGCCCTCGCCTGGCCGCGACCGCTGGTTCGCCCGCTTCGTGGCCGGTGACATCGTCGGCTGCGCCTGGACCGAAATTGGCGCCGTGGCCATCGGCGATGTCATGACCCAGGTCACTCCTGACGGTGACCAGTGGCGCCTCAATGGCGAGAAGTTCTACAGCACCGGCAGCCTGTTTTCCGACTGGATAGACGTGTTCGCCCGGCGCAGCGACACGGGGGCGGACGTGATCGCTGCGGTGCGCACCGCGCAGCCTGGTATCGTTCAGACCGACGACTGGGACGGCTTCGGTCAGCGCACCACGGGTAGCGGCAGCAGCCGCTTCGACAATGCCGTGGTAGAAGCCGAAAACGTCATCGATTTTTCCACCCGCTTCAAATACCAGACGGCGTTCTACCAACTGGTGCTGCTGGCCACGCTCTCCGGTATCGGCCGCGCTACCCTGCGCGACGTGTCACGCAGCGTCAGCCAGCGCCAGCGTGTCTACAGCCACGGCAACGCCCCCCATGTCAGCCAGGACGCCCAGGTGCAGCAAGTGGTGGGTGAAATCGCGGCCTGGGTGTACGCCGCCGAGGCCGCTACCCTGCGCGCGACCCAGCCTGCTCAGCAGGCCTACCTGGCGCGCTTTGGCCAGGACAGTGCGGCCGAGCACCAGGCCAACGTCGAGGCCGAACTGCAATCGGCCCGCGCCCAGGTGGCCGTGACCGAGTTGATCCAGCGCGCCACCACCGCCCTGTTCAACGCCCTGGGCGCATCCGACGTGCGCGCCAGCAAGTCCCTGGACCGCCATTGGCGCAATGCGCGGACCGTGTCCTCGCACAACCCCACCCTCTACAAGGCACGGATTGTCGGCGACTGGGCCATCAACGGCACCGAGCCGCCGTTTGTCTGGCTGATTGGCAACGGCCCCAAAACCTGAGCCCAGCGGACCTGGCCGGGCCCAGGGCGCCGCGCAGTGCCAGGCACCGCGCAGCCGGGCGCGGCCCGCTCATAAAGCCACGCCTCGGGCGTCTGCGCCGGCAGGTGGTCTGCCAACTGCCACCCGGCCGCCGAGAAGAGCGCCTGGGCGCTGGCGCCATGGTCGAAACTCAACCACCACACCCGGCAAATAGTGTCGGGCACCTCCGCCAGCGTGGGCAACAGACGCTGGGAAGCATTGCTGTACAGAATCCCTTCTGCCCCCAGCGAGCCGGGCGGCGTTGAACCGGAAAGCACCTGCACCGGCACCGTCTCGGGAAGGTAGAAGAACACTTTGACGTACGTGCCGAAATGGTCCGCCAGCACCAGGTCGCCAGGCCGGGCACGAGCACCGATGAAACCGGTGACGAAGGTGACGCGATCATCCTCGCGTAGCCGATTGATGTCCTGGTCACCCTGGGTGACCAGGGTGTAGATACCCACGGCCGACAACCCCGCCAGCGCGGCGAGGCTCGCCGTTGCCCAACCTTTGTGCCGCGTCATCGCCTGGTCCAGCGCCAGTGCCAGCAACAGCGGCAGCGCCCCCGCGGGAACGATCAGGTACCGGGGATAAAACAACGTCACTTTCCACGCCAAAGCCAGCACCAGCACAATGGGTACCAGCACACTGGCCAGCAGCAACGCCGCGGGTTCCAGGGCATGGCGTTCCTTGAACAGCAACACTATGCCCAGCAGCGCCAGCAGCAACGGCCACGCCAGCCAGAGGGCCGCAGGCACTGCACCCCCGTCGCCCAGCACGGAGAACCGCCAGAACAGCTCCGGCACGCTGCGCACCGTCACGGGGGGCATCCAGCCGGAGTACAACCCCGTGTGCTGCAACTGCTGCAGCAGGCTGGGCAACCACGGCGCGAAACCAAGCACCACCAGGCCCGTGCAGGCCCACCACACCGGTGCCCCTGCTTCGGGCCGACCGCGGCGTACACGCAACCACAGCAGGTACAGCCAGTGGCTGGCCAACGTCAGGCCGGCGAAATAATGGGTGTACAACCCCAGGGTCATCAGCACGGCGTAGGCCAGCAGCAGCCACCCGCGCCGCGGTGAGCGCAGCCACAGCACCAGCACCAGGGTCGCCGCCCACAGCCACAGGGCCAGCCAGCTGTACATGCGCACGTCCTGGCTGTAGCGCACCAGAAACGGCGCGATCGCCAGCAGCAGGCCGGCCAGCCAGGCGGCGCGGCGCCCCGCCAGCAGGTCCATCAGCCAGGCCTGGACGAACACTGTGATCACCCCGGGTATCACACTCAGCAGGCGTACCGCCGTCACACTGTGCCCTGCCACGTTCAACCAGCCATGCAGCAGGAAGTAATACAGCGGAGGATGCGCGTCCCGCCCCGTCCAGTAGACGATATCGGTTGGCGCCAGCGAGCTGATGAGCAGGCTGTAGCCTTCGTCGAAGGAAATCGGGCGGTTGGGCAACGCCCAGCAACGCAGGACCACGGCCAGCAAGAGGACCAGCCAGAACCTGGGATCCTTGAGCACTGCGCGCGGTTGCGAGCGGGTATCGAACAGCATCGGGGCGCACTCCATGGCCTGATACCTTGAACTCTGGCTACCGCTCGGGCACCTGTCCAGCCGCGTCAAAAGGTATTCAGCCGCGCCCCCGCCGGGCGAAACCTTGCGCGGCCGCTACACCTGAGGGCCGGCCAAGGTCAGGGCCAGGGCCTTGGCCTGCGAGGCCACGTCGGTAACGGCGGTGCTTTCCCACCACAGGCCGCGCAGGGGTGGGCCCATGGCGAACAGCCGTTGCGATGCCCGGCCTTCGCTGTCCTGGACCGCGCCGTTGGCCGTCGCCGCGATGCCCAGCGCCAGCGGCCCCGGCCGGATCAGGCCGCGGGCCAGCAGTTGCCTGGGCAACGGCCGATCAACCCGGCGCCAGTCATATTCGATGCCGGTGGAGTTGATCAGCGCAACGCCCGTGTCGATACGCTCACTCGTCTGGCCGCGGTCACGCACCCGAATACCCACCTGGCCGTTTTCGGCAGGCGCCATGCCCAGAAGGGACGCGGCGGCAATGGTCACCCGTCCCTCGGCCAGCAAGCGCTGTAACAGCGCATCACTGGGCGGCGGCGAGCGGTGGTGATGGCTTTCCCACCAGGGGCGAGCATGGCGCACGAACTGGCGCTTTTCGCGCTCGCTGGCCTGGCTCCACAAGCGCCCGATATGGGCCCGCACGGTGTCCAGCGGCGCCTGCCAGTCGATGCCCGCCGCCATGGCCTGACGGCACTGGCCGCGCAATGCCCGCACGACCTGAAAGGGGCTGCGAATGGACAGGTCGGCAGCCAGGAAGTCCGGCCATGCCGGTGGCTGACGGCGCACATGGGGCAAAAGCCCATGGCGCGAATACACCTGGATGGGGCCGCGATGGCCCGCCTGGTCCAGCGACACGACGGCATCGACCATGGTCAGCCCGGACCCTATGATCAGCACCCGCCCCTGAGGGTCCAGCCCGCGCATGGCGTGCACGTCCCAGGGGTCGACTGCCGCCGCGTTGAGGCCGCTGGACTGGCGCTGGCGGGTGCGCGCCGCCGGGAACATGCCAGTGGCCAGCACCGCCTGGCTGCCCCGTACCTGGCTGCCATCGGCCAGGCTCAGGCGCACGCCAGTGGCATCAACCTCCAGGTCCACCACTTCGCCGCACACGTGCTCCACCGTAGCACCCTGGGCCTGGCCAACCTGCCGGGCTTCGGCCAACCGCTGCTGCACATAGACGCCGAACAGGCCCCGGGGCGGGAACAGTTCGGCCACCGGTACATGCTGGGCATCGGACTCAGGCCAGCCACCCCCGGCGATATGGCTGCCCAGCCACTGGGTCAGGTCGTCGGGGTTGTCGGGGTCCACGCTCATGCGCGCTGCGTTGCCGTTGAGGGTATGGCCCAGCTCGGTGGCGCTGTAGGCCTCGCCGCGGCCCAGTTCGGCGCGGGTTTCGAACACGCGGACCCGGCGCTGGCCTGGCAGGCGCAGCAGTTGCGCGGCCAGCAGGGTGCCGGACAGGCCGCCGCCGATGATCAGGATGTCATTCATGGGGACTCACTGTTGTCAGTGGGGTTGCCGGATAGAGCATAAACGGGTTTCGCCTCGGTTCAACCGCGCCGGTAGCGGGCGCCCGGGTGGTTGGCCCCGAGCCGCGGCCCTGCGCCAAAGAGCTTCTCACGCAGGGTACCGGGGCGGTACTCGGTCTTGTACACGCCGCGCTTCTGCAGCTCCGGCACCAGGTGGTCGACCACGTCGCTGAAGGTCTCGTGGGTCACCGCGTAGGCCAGGTTGAAGCCGTCCACATCGGTCTCGTCCATCCATTCCTGAAGCAGGTCCGCTACTGTCTGCGGGCCTCCGACGAACAATGGCCCGAATCCGCCGATGCCTACCCAGTCGGCCAGGGAGTTGGGGGTCCAGACGGTGTCCGGGTCGGCGGTGGAAAAGGCTTCCACGGCGGACTGGATGGCATTGGTCTTGACGTGGCGCAGGGCTTCGTTGGGCTGGAACTGACTGAAGTCGATGCCCGTCCAGCCGCTGATCAGCGCCATGGCGCCCTCGTAGCTGACCCAGGACCTGTACTCTTCGAACTTGGCCCGCGCCTTGGCATCGGTTTCGTCGACGATCACCGTCTGCAGGTTGAAGATGAGAATGCTGCGCGGGTCGCGCCCGGCCTCCGCGGCGCGACGGCGGATATCGGCCACGGTCTTTTTCAACAGGACCTTGGATGGCGCGGCGACGAACACGCACTCGGCATGCTCGGCGGCGAACTGCTTGCCACGGCTGGACGCCCCTGCCTGGTACAGCAACGGCGTGCGCTGGGGCGACGGCTCGCACAGGTGAATGCCAGGCACCTGGAAGTGTTTGCCGGCATGCTCGATGGGGTGGATCTTGCTGGGGTCACTGAAGATTCGCCGCGCCCGGTCGCGCACCACCGCCCCGTCTTCCCAGCTGCCTTCCCACAGCTTGTAGCAGACCTCCAGGTATTCCTCGGCAAAGTCATAGCGCGCGTCGTGCTCGGTCTGCGCGGCCTGGCCGATGTTCTTGGCGCCGCTCTCCAGGTACGAGGTGACGATGTTCCAGCCGGCGCGACCCTGGGTCAGGTGGTCGAGGGTGGACAGGCGCCGGGCGAAGGGATACGGGTGCTCGAACGACAGCGACGCGGTGAGGCCGAAGCCCAGGTGTTCAGTGACCAGGGCCATGGGCGGAATCAGCTGCAACGGGTCGTTGACCGGCACCTGGGTGGCCTGGCGGATGGCCGCGTCGCCGTTGCCCTGGTAGACATCGTAGATACCCAGCACATCAGCGATGAACAGGCCGTCGAACTTGCCACGTTCGAGAATCCTCGCCAGGTCGGTCCAATAGGCCAGGTCCTTGTATTCCCAGGAGCGATCACGCGGGTGCGCCCACAGGCCCGGTGACTGATGGCCCACGCAATTCATGTCGAAAGCGTTGAGGCGGATTTCACGCGACATGGCAAAAACTCCAATCTGAACAAAGATTCATGCATACAGTGGGGGTGACGTTGCACAGTGCGTGCCGTCTTGCATGCGGCCATGGATGCGGGCCGAAGCGGCCGTTCGCGGCACCCTGGCGGTACTGTTGGCCAGCAAACTGTTGTCAGGCTGTTGCCCAGGCAACACCTCTGGCCTGGGCCTTGGCGACGAAAATTTCACGCCCATTGTTATACAGTTACTTTTTCCACGTAGACTGCCCGGTCGCCTCTCACACCTGAAGGGAGGGATGGAGCGCGGCAAGCCCAATCATTCAAAGAGTCAGAATGCGTTCTATGAGAGTTGATCTGGATTCCCCGGCCGGCGACCTGCACGCCCTGCCGCGGTTTGTGCGTGCGAGCTGGCAGGCGCGGCGCCTGCTGGCCGTGATGCTGGGGCTGGCAGGGGTGTTGGGCCTGGCCTTGCTGGGCGGCATATTCGTCGAACTGTTCACCCGTGACACCCTCTGGCTGCCCCTGCTGTGCCTGGTCTGCGCCGCCAGCCTGACCTTGCTCGGCGCCGTGCAATGGGCCTGGCGCATCGCCCGCTGGCGCGATGCCGCACTCAAGGGAGAGCCCTTGGGGCTGCTGCCGGTGGAGTGGGTGCAGGACGAACCCCAGAGCGGTTACGACCGCCTGCTCAACCGCATTTCCGACACCGGCCTGGTGTGGGTCGAGCGCCTGGGGGTCGGCGCCCTGTGGCTGATGGCCTCAAGCGTGACAGCGCTGCTGCTGGTGCGCTATGGCTGGAACCTGGCGTTGCTGCCCCAGGCCCTGGGCGAGAGTGCCTACGTGCTGGCTGGCCTGGGCCTGGTGCTGGCCTTCGGGCTGTTGGTGCTGGAGCGCCACCTGAGCGCCGCCGACGCCGTGGAATGGCCAGAGGCCTCGGGGCTGGCGCTGCAGCTGCGCATTACCCTGGCCAGCCTGCTGCTGGCCGCCGTGTGCCTGTTTTTCGCCAGCGCCGAGGCCATCTGGCCGCTGCGCCTGGCCGTTCTGGCCGGCCTGCTGCCGGCGCTGGCCGCGCTGGAGCTGCTGGTGCGTGCGCTGCTGTCGGTGTTCAGCCCCCAGCGCCCTACCCTCGAGCCGCAGATCGTCGCCGACAGCCTGGTGGCGGGCTTGCTGCACTGGCCGCCGCGCCCGCTGGGGCGGTTGCAGGATGAAATGCAGCAACGCTTCGGCATCGACCTGCGGCAAATCTGGGCGCTGGGCTTCATGCGCCGCGCCAGCCTGCCGGTACTCAGCCTGATCGCAGTGATCGGCTGGCTGCTCAGCGGCGTCACCCAGGTGCCCATGAACGGCCGCGGCGTGTACGAGCAGTTCGGCAAGCCCGTGACCGTGTACGGCCCCGGCCTGCATGTGGGCCTGCCATGGCCATTCGGCCAGGTGCGCACCGTTGAGAACGGCGTGATCCATGAGCTGGCCACCAGTGCCGAGGGCAGCAGTGACGAAGCACCGGTGAGTGCCGACGGCCCCGCGCCGGTCAGCGCCAACCGCCTGTGGGACGCGTCCCACCGCGCGGAAAAGTCCCAGGTCATCGCCAGCCGCGCCGGTGACCAGCAAAGCTTCCAGGTGGTGAACATGGACGTGCGTTTCGTCTACCGCATCGGCCTCACCGACCAGGCCGCCCTGGCGGCCACCTACAACAGCGCCGACGTGCCGGCGCTGATCCGCAGCACCGCCAGCCGGGTGCTGGTGCACCAGTTGGCCGGCCGCGAGCTGGACGACATGCTCGGCGAAACCCGTGCGCAACTGGGCGAGGACATTGGCAAGCAGGTGCAAGCCGACCTTGACCGCCTGGACAGCGGCGTGGAGTTGCTGGCCACCGTGGTCGAGGCCATCCACCCACCGGCCGGCGCCGCCGATGCCTACCACGGCGTGCAGGCCGCGCAGATCAGCGCCCAGGCGCTGATTTCCCGCGAGCGCGGCAATGCCAGTGTCACCAGCAACCAGGCGCGCACCGACGCCAGCATGGCCACCGACAATGCCCAGGCCGGCAGCGCCGAGACCCTGAGCACGGCCAAGGCTGCCGACCTGCGCTTCGGTGCCGAACTGCAGGCCTGGCACAGCGCCGGCCAGGCGTTCATCGACGAGCAGTATTTCAGTCAGTTGGCCAAAGGCCTGACCAATGCCAAGGCGTTGATCCTGGACCACCGCA
>NZ_JAPYKM010000053.1:0-30157 GCF_029623465.1 Pseudomonas sp. RIT-To-2
GAGCTGTACACCGGCATTGGCGAACGCCGCCATTTCACCCTGGCCGATGGCAGTGGGCTTGATCTCAATGCGGCGAGCCGTGTGGCCCCACACTTTGCGCCGGGCGTGCGCGGCCTGCGCCTGCAGCGCGGGGAGCTGCTGGTGGAGGTAGCACCCGGCCGGGTGCCATTCGAATTGCACACCGAGGGTGGTCGCCTGGCGCTGCAGGAGCATCGTTGCCTGTTGCGCGAGGAGGGCAGCGGCTGGTTCGTGCAGGCGCAGGGTAGCCCGGTGCGGTGGCATAACGAACAGGGCAGCCAGCAGGTCATCGCTGCCGGTCACTGGGCACGCTTTGACCGTGCCGGCATCTTCGCCAGCGGGCACGCCAACGGCGATGAAAGCGAGTGGCTCAGCGGTTTGCTGAGCGTCGATGATCGCCCGTTGGCCGAGGTGGTCGAACGCCTGCGTGCTTATCATCGTGGGTTGTTGACCCTGGCACCGGCCATTGCCGGGTTGCGGGTCAGCGGGATTTTCCCGCTGGACGACAGCCAGCGCGCGCTGCACATGCTGGCGCACAGCTTGCCCATTCGGGTGCAGCGCACCACGGACCTGTGGGTCAGCCTGGAACCCGCCTGACAAACCGTTATGAGCTTGGACCGAAACGATCTGTAGGTACGCTGGAAAATTTCGGCACTGCTTCGTCAACAGGCCATTCAACACAACAGGAATGGCGCAATGACGCAGCCACGACGCTTATCGCTTCCCCTCAACCACCTGGTGCTGGCCATGGCCTTGGCCGCGTGCAGCTCGGTGCCGATGGCGGCCATAGCCGACCAGACGGCTGGCAAACGGCACCATTACAGCATCGCCGCCGGCCCCCTGGGGTCGGTACTGCTGAGCATTTCGCGGCAGAGCGGGCAACTGATCGCCTTCGACGCCACCACCGTGCAAGGGCGCCTGGCGCCTGCCATCAGCGGCGACCTGGACGTTGATCAGGCCCTGGGCCGAGCGCTGCAAGGCAGTGGCCTGGTGGCCGAGCACGATGCCAATGGCACGGTCAGCCTGGTACCTGCCAAAACCGCGGCAGCCACCCCGGAGAAAGCCTTGCAGACGGTGACCGTCACGGCCCGCCGCCGCGAGGAAAATGCCCAGGACGTGCCCACCGCGATCACCAGTCTTAGTGGCAACGCCCTGGAAGCCCAGCGTACCTACCGCATTCAGGACATCCAGCAACTGGTACCCAGCACCACCGTGGCCTATGTTCACCCACGCCAGTCGAGCATCGCTGTGCGCGGGTTGGGCAACAATGCCGCCAGCGATGGGCTGGAAGGCAGCGTCGGCGTGTACCTGGACAACGTTTACCTGAGCCGCCCCGGCATGGCTGCCTTCGACCTCCTGGACATCGACCAGATCGACGTGCTGCGTGGCCCCCAGGGCACCCTGTTCGGCAAGAACACCACGGCTGGCGTGGTCAACGTCACCACGCGGCCGCCCACCTTTACCCCGGAACGCACGGTGGAAATGTCGACGGGCAGCCGTGGCTACGTACAGACGCGCGGTACCCTTTCCGGGCCGATCACCGACACCCTGGCCGGGCGTCTGTCGGCCACGCGCACCCACGACGACGGGTTTATCAAGAACGAATACAACGGGCACGAACTCAACGGGGGCACCCGGGACGGCCTGCGGGGGCAACTGCTGTACAAGCCCGATGACGACTTCAGCCTGCGCCTGATCGCCAGCTACAACGACGAGGACTCCAGCGCCGGCACCTTCCCGTTGTACAGCACCGGCCCGACCATCAACGGCGTCAACCGCTACGCCCAGCGCGCCGCTGCCGCCGGCGCCACCCTGGTGTACGGTGACAAGGTCAACATCGACTCGGGGCAGAGCATCAAGGTCCATCAAAGCGGCGTGAGCGCCGAAGCCAACTGGCGCATGGCCAATGACTTCACCCTGACGTCGATCACGTCCTACCGCACCTGGAACTTCAAGCCCAGCAATGATGACGGCCTCGATGTGCCGGCCTACTACGGCACGGGCGTGGACGTGCATGACCGCGAGTGGTCCCAGGAATTTCGCCTGGCTTCGCCCAAGGGCACCTATTTCGATTACGTGCTGGGCGCGTACTACTTTGGCCAGAGCCTGAACAACGAGTCGTTCACCCGCTATGGCCCCAAGGCCGATATCTGGACTGGAACGCCCACTGGCGCGCTCAATAACGTCAACTCCTACGGCTATGGCCATATCGACGTGGACAGCTACGCGCTGTTCGCCCAAGGCACCTGGCACCTGACGCCCAAGCTCGACCTGACGGCCGGGGTGCGCGCCACGTATGAAGAGAAGAGCGGCTGGGTCAACCGTGAGGCGCCCGAAGGGGGCGCGGCAGTCACTGGCGCGGCCGCTACCTCGCGCCAGGCGCAGATCGGCGCCTACGACTCGGGCAACGTTGGCCTGCACGCCACCAGCCCGTCGGGCCTGTTGAGCCTGGCCTACCACGTTGACGACAACCTGATGGGCTACGCCTCGCTGTCCCACGGGGAGAAGTCCGGCGGTATCAACATGACGGTGGCCAGCGCGCCGACGGCGGGCGCAGATTCGCTGCTGGTGGGTACAGAGCGTGCCAACGCTGCGGAGCTGGGGCTCAAGAGCAGTTGGTGGGACCACCGCGTCACCTTCAACACCGACGTGTTCTGGACTCAGGTCGATGGCTACCAGACCAACGCCTACGACGTGGCCAGTACCAGTTTCTACCTGACCAACGCCGGCAGCGTGCGCTCGCGCGGGGTGGAGTTCGACACCTCGATCCTGCCCATCGACAACCTGACCATCAACATCAACGGCTCGTACAACCAGGTGACCTACCTGGACTACAAGGACGCACCATGCCCGACCGAGATCAGCTTTCAGCCAGGTGCCCCCAAGACCTGCGACCTGACCGGCCACACGGTGGCCAACGCGCCGCGCTGGATAGCCAACGTCAACGGTGAGTACCACTGGAACCTGGACAACAGCCTCACCCCCTACGTCACCGGTAGCTACGCCTACCGTTCGGGCGCGCCTGGCACGGTGGACGACTCCTCTTACGCGCAGATCCCGGCCTATTACCTGGTCAACCTGTCCACGGGCTTGCGCGGCAACTTCCACGCGGGGCAGTGGGACCTTTCCCTGTGGGCGAAGAACGCGTTCAACCGGCGTTACTACACAGGGCTTTCAAACAAGAACAACGGCGGTTTCGTTTCCTTCCTGGGTGACCCGCGCACCCTGGGCGTGACCGCGCGCTACGACTTCTGAGGGGCAGAACCATGACTGACTATTTCACCAGACTCGGCCGCCGGCACTTCCTGGAACTGGCCGGCACTACCCTGGCCATGAGTGCGTTGCCCTCGTTCGCCCAGGCGGGCGGGCGCAAACCCAATATCATCTTCATCCTCGCCGATGACCTGGGCATCGGCGACGTGGGCTGCTATGGCCAAAGCCGCATCCTGACGCCTAACATCGACCGCCTGGCCCGCGAAGGCAAACGCTTTACCCAGGCCTACGCCGGCGCACCGATCTGCTCGCCCTCGCGCTGTACCCTGATGACCGGGCTCAACACAGGCCATAGCCGCATACGCGGCAACTTCGCCCTGGGCGGGGGCATTGTCGGCACCAAGGGCGGCGAGTCGGTGCGCCGTACCAACCTGCAAGCCTCGGACATCACCGTGGCCCAGCAACTGCAGGCGTTGGGCTACCACAGCGGCCTGATGGGCAAATGGCACCTGGACGGCTTCGACCCCGCGGCCACACCGCTGGACCACGGCTTTGACGAATTTCGCGGCTGGCTGATCCAGACCCCCAGCACCCAGGGCTATTTCCCCACCCAGCGTTACCACAACCGTGAGCTGGTCGATATTCCCCAGGCACTGGGGCACACGGCGGCCCACTACGAAACCGACCTGTGCACGGACGACGCCTGCGACTTCATCCGGCGCAACCATGCCGATCCGTTCTTTCTGTTCGTGGGCTACAGCGCCCCGCACAGCCCGTACATTTCCCCCAGCTACGGTTCATTCGCCGGTGAACCCTGGAGCCAGGACCAGAAATCCTACGCGGCCATGATCGAACTCATGGACCAGGGCGTGGGCAGCGTACTGCGCACCGTGGCCGAACAGGGCCTGGATCGCGACACCGTGGTGTTCTTCGCCTCCGACAATGGCGCCCGCTCGGAAGCCACCCCTGCGCAGACGGCGGTGGTGGAATTCTTCGACTCCAGCGGTGTGTATCGTGGCTACAAACGTGACCTGTACGAGGGTGGCATCCACGAGCCCTTCATCGTGCGCTGGCCGGGTACCATCGACGCAGGCAGCCTGAGCGATGAGCCGGTGTACTTTCCCGACTTTCTCCCTACCGCCATGGCACTCGCCGGGGCGGCACCGGTGCTGGGGGATGGCGTTGACATCAGCCCTTTGCTGCACCATGAGGCCGCGCGGCTGGCGCCCCGGTATTTCTACTGGGAAACCTTCGAGCCTGAGTTTCGCCAGGCCGTGCGCCGGGGCAACTGGAAGGCTATCCGCCTGAGCAAGGGGTTGCCCCTGGAACTGTATGACCTCAAGACAGACCCGCGCGAAACCCGCGATATCGCCGCCCAGCACCCGCAGGTGATCGCGGAGCTGGAGCACTACCTGCTGACGGCCCGCACCGCGTCGGTGGAATACCCATGAGCTGTTGCACGCCGTCGCGAGGCGCTGGCCCACGGCCCCGGGAGGATGTGTCCCAGGGACCGCCTGGGCTGGGCGCAGACATGCTGGAAATACCGGGTGGCGTTTATCAGCTAGGGGGCGACGGCCCAGAGTGCATCGTCGCCGATGGTGAGGGGCCGGTTCGCGCGGTGCAGGTCGACAGCTTCCTGATCGACATCACCACCGTGACCAATCGCCAGTTTTCCGGGTTTGTCGCCCAGACGGGGTACGTCACCGATGCCGAGCATTTTGGCTGGTCCTTCGTGTTCGAAGGGCTGCTGGCCCCTGGTACCGAGTGCCTTGCGCTGCCGCCTGGGACCACCCCCTGGTGGCGGGCAGTGCCCGGTGCCCACTGGCGTCAGCCATGCGGGCCAGCCGCCGGCCGACTGGCGCTGCCGGACCACCCGGTGGTGCACGTTTCCTGGCACGACGCCTGTGCGTTTGCACGCTGGGCCGGCAAGCGCCTGCCCACCGAGGCGCAATGGGAAGTCGCGGCGCGCGGCGCGACGGTGGGCCGGACCTTCCCCTGGGGCGAGGCATTGGAGGAGGGCGGCCGACGCCATTGCAACGTCTGGCAGGGTGAGTTTCCCCATGCCGACCGCGGCGCAGACGGCTTCACCGGTACAACCCCGGCCTTGGGGTTCGAAGCCAACGCTTATGGCCTGTTCAATATGCTGGGCAATGTGTGGGAGTGGTGCGCGGACTGGTGGAGTGTGGACTGGCATCGACCCGCGTCGCCCGCTACGCGCCTCAACCCGCTGGGGCCGCAAGCGGGGCAGGCAAAGGTGATCCGTGGCGGTTCCTGGTTGTGCCACGCCAGTTACTGCAACCGCTATCGGCTGTCGGCCCGCACCCACAACACGCCGCACAGCAGCACCGGGCACATGGGGTTTCGCTGCGTGCTCTGAGGCAGTCACGCCCCCTGGGCGTTGCAAAAAACGGATAGCGGTCTGCGAGCGGCGGCTATCGACAATACCCATCCATTCGTACGCTGGAGGTGCCTGAATAATAACAACGGAGGCCCCGGCCATGACCCTGGGAATCGAGTACCTCAATGCCTTGCTGCAGGAAGACCGCGAGCAGGGTATCTACCGCTGCAAGCGCGAGATGTTTACGGACCCGCGCCTGTTCGACCTGGAGATGAAACACATCTTCGAAGGCAACTGGCTGTACCTGGCCCACGAAAGCCAGATCCCCAACGTCAACGACTACTACACCACCCAGATGGGCCGCCAGCCCATCTTCATCGCCCGCAACAAGGACGGTGAGCTCAATGCCTTCCTCAACGCCTGCAGCCACCGCGGCGCGATGCTGTGCCGGCACAAGACCGGCAACCGCGCCTCCTACACCTGCCCGTTTCACGGCTGGACCTTCAACAACTCCGGCAAGCTGCTGAAAGTGAAAGACCCCAAGGAAGCGGGCTACCCCGACAGCTTCAACTGCGGAGGCTCCCACGACCTGACCAAGGTGGCGCGCTTCGAGTCATACCGTGGCTTTCTTTTCGGTTCGTTGAACCCTGATGTCCCCTCTCTGGTGGAGCACCTGGGCGAATCCGCCAAAATCATCGACATGATCGTCGACCAGTCCCCTGAAGGCCTGGAGGTGCTGCGCGGCTCCAGCAGCTACGTGTATGAAGGCAACTGGAAGCTGACCGCCGAAAACGGCGCCGATGGCTACCACGTCAGTGCCGTGCACTGGAACTATGCCGCCACCCAGCAGCAGCGCCAGCAACGCGAGGCACAGGCTGCCGCCAAGACCATGAGCGCCGGTGGCTGGGCCAAACAGGGCGGCGGCTTCTACTCATTCGACAAGGGCCACATGCTGTTGTGGACCCGTTGGTCTAATCCCGAGGACCGCCCGCTGTACGAGCGCCGTGACGAGCTGGCCCAGCACTTCGGTTCAGCCCGCGCCGACTGGATGATCCAGAACTCGCGCAACCTGTGCCTGTACCCCAACGTCTACCTGATGGACCAGTTCAGCTCGCAGATCCGCATCGCCCGGCCCATCGACGTCAACCGCACCGAGATCACCATCTACTGCATCGCGCCGAAGGGCGAGAGCGATGCGGCGCGCGCCCAGCGCATTCGCCAGTATGAAGACTTCTTCAACGTCAGTGGCATGGCCACCCCCGATGACCTGGAGGAATTCCGTTCCTGCCAGATGGGCTATCAGGGCAGCACCACCGCCTGGAATGACATGTCCCGTGGCGCCGCGCACTGGGTGGAGGGCGCCGATGCGGCGGCCGTGGAGATCGATTTGCACCCGCAACTCAGTGGCGTGCGCACCGAAGACGAAGGCCTGTTCGTGATGCAGCACAAATACTGGCAGGCAACCATGATCAACGCCCTGAAGGCCGAGCAGGCCAAGCGTATCGACGTGGAGGCAGTGCAATGACCATCGCCTATGACACCGTTCGCGACTTTCTCTACCGCGAGGCCCGCTACCTGGACGACAAGGACTGGGACAACTGGCTGGAGCTGTACGCCCCCGATGCCAGCTTCTGGATGCCCAGCTGGGACGACAATGATGAACTGACCGAAGACCCGCAGCGTGAGATTTCGCTGATCTGGTACGGCCGCCGTGACGGGCTGGAAGACCGCATTTTCCGCATCAAGACCGAACGGTCCAGCGCCAGCGTGCCCGATACCCGCACCTCGCACAACCTGAGCAACATCGAGGTACTGGAGCAGGGTGACGGTGTTGCTCGGGTGCGCTTCAACTGGCACACCCTCAGCTTTCGCTACAAGACCGTGGACAGCTACTTCGGCACCAGCTTCTACACCCTGGATATCCGCGGCGCCCAGCCGTTGATCACCGCCAAGAAGGTGGTGCTGAAGAACGACTACGTCCGTCAGCTGATCGACATCTACCACATCTGAGGCGGCCATCATGACGTACAAGATCGCACTGAATTTCGAAGACGGCGTCACCCGTTTCATCGACAGCAGCACCACTGAAACCGTGGCCGACGCTGCGTACCGCCAGGGCATCAACATTCCGCTGGACTGCCGCGATGGCGCCTGTGGTACCTGCAAGTGCTTCGCCGAGGCGGGAAAATACGACCTGGGCGAGGAATACATCGAAGACGCCCTGACCGAGGAGGAAGCGGCGCAAGGCTTCGTGCTGACCTGCCAGATGCGCGCGCAGGGCGATTGCGTGGTACGTGTGCCAACGTCCTCGGACGTATGCAAGACCAAACAGGCCAAGTACGAAGCCACCATCAGCGCCGTGGAGCAATTGTCCGACAGCACCATTGCGCTGAAGATCAAGGGCGAGGCCCTGAGCCAGTTGGCGTTCCTGCCCGGCCAGTACGTGAACCTGCAGGTGCCGGGGAGCGAGCATACCCGTGCCTATTCCTTCAGCTCATTGCAGCATGACGGCGAGGTCAGCTTCCTGATTCGCAATGTGCCGGGCGGCCTGATGAGCAGCTTCCTCACCAGCCTGGCCAAGGCCGGGGACAGCATGACCCTGGCCGGGCCCCTGGGTAGCTTCTACCTGCGCGACATAAGCCGGCCCCTGTTGTTGCTGGCCGGAGGCACGGGCCTGGCGCCGTTTACCGCTATGCTCGAACGTATCGCCGAGCAGGGCAGCGAGTACCCGGTGCACTTGATCTATGGCGTGACCCACGACATCGACCTGGTGGAAACCGCGCGACTGGAAGCCTTGGCGGCGCGCATTGCCAATTTTACCTTCAGCGCCTGCGTCGCAAGCCCGGACAGCGAGTACCCACGCAAGGGCTACGTGACCCAGCACATCGAACCCGGCCACCTGAACGATGGCGACGTGGACGTGTACCTGTGCGGCCCGCCACCCATGGTCGAAGCCGTGAGCCGGTACCTTCAGGACCAGGCCATCGTTCCCGCCAACTTCTACTTCGAGAAATTCGCCGCCAGCGCGGCGTGACACGCCATTCAAAGTCGCCACGCCCCCGCCGTGAGGGTGGCGTGCCGGCAGGAGGTTTTGCATGAACCGTTTTACCGACAAGGTCGCACTCGTCACTGGCGCCGCCCAGGGCATTGGTTTGCGCGTGGCCCAACGCCTGGCTGCCGAAGGCGCCCGCCTGGTGCTGGTGGACCGTTCCGAGCTGGTCTACGAGCTGGAGCACCTGCCCAACCAGCCGCTGGTGTTGACGGCGGACCTGGAACAGTACGAAGAATGCAGCCGCGTGGTCGCCGCCGCAGTTAAGCACTTCGGCCGCCTGGACATTCTGATCAACAACGTGGGCGGCACCATTTGGGCCAAGCCCTTCGAGCACTACGAGCCCCAGCAGATCGAAGCTGAAGTGCGCCGTTCGCTGTTCCCCACCCTGTGGTGCTGCCATGCTGCGCTGCCGGTGATGCTGGAGCAGGGCAGCGGTGCGATCGTCAACGTCTCGTCCATCGCCACCCGCAGCCTCAACCGCGTGCCCTACGGCGCGGCCAAGGGCGGCGTCAACGCACTGACTGCCTGCCTGGCGTTCGAAACCGCCCAGCGCGGGGTGCGGGTCAATGCCACGGCCCCAGGGGGTACGGAAGCCCCGCCACGGCGCATCCCGCGCAACACCGCCGAGCAAAGTGAACAGGAGAAAGCCTGGTACCAGCAAATCGTCGACCAGACCCTGGACACCAGCCTGATGCACCGCTACGGCACCGTGGACGAGCAGGTGGGGGCGATTCTGTTCCTGGCGTCCGACGAGGCTTCGTATATCACCGGGGTGACGTTGCCGGTGGGCGGCGGTGACCTGGGCTGAGAGGGGCCTGTACCGTCAGTTCCAATACAATCGCTATTGGCCTGATCCATCATCCCGGAAGACCGAGGCCTTGCCGTGCCCAGTGAAGTCCAGCGTGAAAGGCTGGCCGGGCTGATAGGCGGGCCATTGCGCCGCGCCTCGGCTGGCAGGCGTGCCGCTCTTGACGAAATTGACCAGGTAATCGCTGGCCAGGGTGCTCAGTGCCTGGTCGCGCAGGGTTGCCCTGGTGCCAAAGCGCTGATCGAGGGTGGTGAAGAAGAACGGGATATCACTGGCGTGCTTCGCGCCCTTGGGGTTGGCCGCCTGTTCTGATTCGGCGACGTACGAAAAGCGGTAGCGGTACAGCGGCACGCCTTTGGACGCAAGCAGGTCGGCAATGGACTTCGCGCCCTGAACCATCGCTCCATTGGCGCCAAACAAGTCATCGCTGGTGGCGCCGACCATGACCGGTACATGGGTGAAATGGCCTTTGCGGTAGGCGTCCATCGCGTCCACGGCCACCTTGCCATCGACCATGGGCATGGTGAAGTCAGGCTTGGCCGATGGCTTCTGGAATAGCGTATTCATGTTGAGGTCACCCATGATCTTGTCAGCGGGGAACTGTCGAAGCTTTTCGATCGCCTGGGGGTCGTCGGCAGCAATGCCCCGGTTGGCCGCGAAGGTTTCGCCGGCTTGTTGTGCCTTCGCGAGGCTGTTCATCATCAGGTGGCCATCCCCGCCTGACTGAATGACCGCTTTCTGGAATAGCGATTGGCTAAGCGGCGAGGTGAGCAGGGTATGGATGGACATGCCGCCCGCTGACTGGCTGTTGCTCGACATGCTGCCCATAGGGCCTCCCATGGATGATGCATTCAGGCCACGTGCAGCAAGCTTCGCGCCACGCGGCGTCATATACCCCAAAAGAATTGATAAGGTATTTTTTATTCTTTTGTTTTTAAAATCGTCCCCAGCATAGTAGCCCCCTTTTCCAAAGCGGAACGCTTTGCGTCTGGGAGGCAAGTGATGGATATCGATCATATTTCCCGCAACCAGGTGATCGATCAATGGTTCAAGAAGGAGTACCGCTGGTTGCGCGCATGGGTCAGAAAAGACACGGACTGCCCGCACAATGCCGAAGACATTGCCTCCGAGACATTTGTTCAGGCGCTGACGCTGAAGGACTTGCTGGCGGTTCGCGCACCCCGGCCCTTGCTGAGCACCATTGCCCGCCGCTTGATGTACGAAGGCTGGCGCCGGCGCGACCTGGAAAGGGCCTACATGGCACGCCTCGCCGCGCAAGCGGATGGGCTGCA
The DNA here is from genome assembly GCF_029623465.1 of Pseudomonas sp. RIT-To-2. NCBI lineage: Bacteria > Pseudomonadati > Pseudomonadota > Gammaproteobacteria > Pseudomonadales > Pseudomonadaceae > Pseudomonas > Pseudomonas sp. RIT-To-2. The sequence continues at coordinate 10,722 of NZ_JAPYKM010000053.1, forward strand.
TCCCTCGCCTGAAGAACAGCACCTGATTCTGGAAGCCTTGTACGCGGTGGACCGTTTGCTCGATGGGTTGTCGAGCAACGCGCGCACGGCCTTTCTGTACCACCAGCTGGATGGCATGACGTACCCTGAGATCGGCCGGTTGCTGGGGGTGTCTCCCACCCGCGTGCAGCAATACATGGCGCAAGCCATCAAACGCATTTACCTGGTGATGGAGCAGGCATGAACCACAGCGATAACCGCGCCATTGATGAGGCTGCCCAGTGGCTGGCCTTGCTGATGTCAGGGCATGCCAGCCAGGACGAGCAACGGGCCTTTGCCGCCTGGCGAGACAGCCACCCGCGGCATGCCGAATTGATCTCGCGCATGGGGGGCGGGCTGGCCCAGTTGCCCCTCGATACGTTGCGTACAGTACCCCGCCAGACCGTGCTGGGCACCGTCAACACGCCGGCTACCAGGCGCCGCTTTCTGGGCCAGAGCTTGTCGGTGGTGGGCTTGGGTGCGCTGGCCTGGGGCCTCGGGCGCGTGTATGGCCTGGTCCCCGAGGCGGGGCAATTGCAGACCGGTACCGGCGAACGTCGGTCGCTGACGCTGGCTGATGGCAGCGCCATGACCCTCAACGCGCAAAGCCGGGCGGTGGTGCGTTTCGACAGCGCCCAGCGCCTGGTGTTGCTGCGCTGTGGTGAGTTGCTGGTGGACGTGGCGCGCGACCCGGGGAGGCCTTTTGTAGTGGAAACCGAGCATGGACGCATGCGCGCCCTGGGCACGCGTTTTCTGGTGCAACGCGGCGATGATCGCACGCGCTTGGTGATGCTACATTCCGAGGTCGAAATCACCACGCGTTCGGGGCTCAAGCGGGTGGTCAGGGCCGGGGAGGCCGCCAGTTTCGATGACCGTGGCTACCTCTCCGTTAGCCCGGCCAGCGGTTACGAAAGCGCCTGGGCCGATGGCCTGCTGGAGGTGCGTGAAAGCACGTTGGGCGAGGTGGTGGAGCACCTGCGCAAATATCGCCGCGGCATCATCGTGGTCAGCCCCCAGGTAGCGGATTTGCGCATCACCGGCCTCTACTTTCTGGATGACAGCGACCGCACCCTGAAACTGCTGGAGCGGTCGTTGCCGCTGAGCATTCACTACTACTCGCCTTACTGGGTCAGCATCGAACCCCGCGCCTGATACTTGTCCGTTGCAGGGGCGCGCGGGGTTTTGAAAAATATTTTCACACCCCCCTGTTTATTTCCCGCGGTTGTTTCACCTATCCCCATCAAACACGTTTGCAGAGGCGATGTATGGGGTACCTGAAGGGATCGGTGTTGGCGTTCGGGCTGTTGGGCGGTGCTTGCCTGGGGCAGGCAGGGGCCGCCTCGTTGCCAGCCGGCAAGGTGGTTCATTTCGATTTGGCCGCGGTAGCCCTGGACCAGGCGTTGCTGCAGATATCCCGCCAGGGTGGCGTGCCCATCTCGTTCCAGGGGCGCGCGCTGCAAGGCCTCAAAAGCAACCCGGTCAAAGGCGAGCTGACCGTGGAACAGGCGCTCGACCAGGCGCTGCGCGGCAGCGGCCTGCACGGGGTGCAAAGCGACATTGGCTTGAGCATCGAGCCGGACGCCGTGCCTGCGACAACTGACACACGCCTGAAGACCGTGACCGTCACCGGCCAGTCGGTTCGCCAGCCCAAGGTCAATTCCGGCGCACTGGGCAGCGCCAGCGCGCTGGATACGCCGTTCTCGGTGGTGCAGGTCGATAGTGACGAACTGAAGGCGCGTCAGGTCAAGGCATTGAACAAGGTGTTCGTTGGTGACTCGACGGTACAGAGCAACGGCGATACCTATTCCCTCACGGCCAGCAACCTGACCGTGCGGGGCGTGCGCCTGGACAACGCCGGCAGCTATAAAATCAACGGCCTGCCCATTTTCATCACCACCCTTGAACTGCCGATGGAAACCTTCGAGTCGGTGCAGTTGCTCAAGGGCGCCACCGGCTTCATGTACGGCTTCGGCGCGCCGGGTGGGGTGGTGAATTTCGTCACCAAAAAACCCACCGATGAAACGACACTGAGCGTGGATGCCGGTGTACGCAGCAACAGTGTCTGGAGTGAGCACGTGGATGTGGGTGGCCGGACCGGGCCCGAGGACACCTTCGGGTATCGGCTCAATGCCACCCATGAGGAGGGCGAGACGCCCACGCGTTCCCATGTCAACCGCGACTCGTACTCGTTGTCGCTGGATGCGCGCATCAACCCCAACCTGACCTGGACCGCCGACACCCTGTACCAGGAGCGCGTGATCAACGGCGGCATTCAGAATTACCGGCTCCCCAGCTACACCGGTGGCTCCAGCCTGCCGAGCGTGATCAACCCGGACAGCAATCGCCAGGGTATCAATGACACCTCGTTTCGGACCCGCGCGTGGATGGTCGCCACCGGCCTGCACTGGACCATGAATGACGACTGGTCGGCGAGCCTGGACTACAACCACTTCTTCCAGAACCGCAACTATCTGTCCGAATACCCGACGCTGCTGAACAAGGCGGGCGATTATCAGGACTGGATCAGCACAGGCAATGGCACGGCGGTGTATGACCAGGTACAGGCCATGCTGCAAGGCAATTTCAGCACGGGCCCCATTGGCCACAAGATCGTGCTGGGGGCTTCGTGGCAGGACTACGATCGTCGATCGGCCACCACGTCGCTGTTCAAGTCCATCGGCACCAACAACCTGTACACCGATCCCAACCGGATCACTTACACCGGGCAGCTTGATTTTCCGACCTACCACGTGTCCGACATCACCCAGAAATCGGTGTTTGCCAGCGATACCTTCGACCTGACCCACGGGTGGTCGCTGCTGACCGGGCTGCGCTCGACCATTTACACCCAGGACGTCTATAACGCCTCGGGGGTACAGACCACCGATTATCGCGAGGTGCCGCTGTCGCCGACCGTGGCCCTGATGTACAAGCCGCGGCCGGATACAACATTCTACGCCAGCTACGTCAAAGCCCTGGAGGCGGGCGAGACCGTGGGCTCCACCTACATCAACTCGGGCGATACCCTGGACCCTATTCTCAGCAAGCAGTACGAGATTGGTGTCAAGACCGACCGGCCGACGTGGGGCGGCTCGGCTGCCGTGTTCCGGCTTGAGCGCGGTGCCGACTATGCCGACGCCACCGGCGCCTACGTGCAGGGCGGCGAGCAGGTCTACAAGGGAGTGGAACTCAATGGGCGCCTGAACGTCACCGACACCACGACCCTCAACAGCAGCTCCACGTGGCTTGAGGCCGAGTTCACCAAGGCGCAGGCCTCGTTGGTGGGCAACAAGGTGTCCGGTGTGCCGCGCTTCCAGCAAAGCCTGGAGCTGAGTCAGAAAGTACCGGGGCTGGATGGCCTCGACCTGTACACCAACGCCCAGTACAGCAGCGCCTCGCAAGCCAACGATACCAATTCCATCCGCCTGCCGAGCATCACTCTGTGGGGGGCAGGCGCCAACTACCGCATTCCGGTGGGCCGCCATGACGTGACCCTGCGCGCTGCGGTCGACAACATCGCCAACCGTCGCTACTGGGCCTTCGCGTCGAGCGGTTCGGTGTACCTGGGCGCACCGCGGACCCTGTCGTTCAATGTCAGCTACGACTACTGATACCCGGAGGCCGACGATGTTCCAGCGACTGGCCCTGTGTGCCTGGTTACTGCTGTCGTGCGCACCGATGGTCCAGGCCCGGCCACAGACGTATCTGACCGTGTACGGTGAGGCGCCCAGGTACGCGGCGGATTTCACCCACTTCGATTACGTGGACCCCAGTGCACCCAAGGGCGGGCACCTGAGCATGGCGTCCAGCGCGGCCACCTTCGATCACCTGATTCCCTTCGTGGACGCCGGGCGCGGCATCGACCAGCTCGAAGGCTGGTTGTATGCGCCCCTGGCGCGCCGCTCCCAGGACGAACCCTTCACCGTCTACGCCAATGTGGCGCAGACCCTGGAACTGGCCCCGGACCGTTCATGGATCCGCTTCCGGCTCAACCCTGCGGCGCGTTTCGATGACGGCACACCCATCACTGCCGAAGATGTGCGCTACACCTTCGAGCAATTGATGGCCCACGGCAAGCTGAACTACCGGCTGCAGTTCGAGAATGTCAGCAAGGTCGAAGTGGAGGGGCCGCTGCAGGTACGCTTCGACTTCACCCATGGTGATGACCGTACGCTGCCGCTGGAAGTGGCCACGTTGCCAGTGCTACCTGCGCATTGGTGGCGCCAGCACGATTTCGCCAATGGCGGCGGCTTCGCTGTCACCCCGGGCAGCGGACCCTACCGGGTGTCAAGCGTGGCGCCCGGGCGCAGCGTGCACCTGGAGCGGGTCAAGCACTGGTGGGGCGCCAACCTGCCCGTCAATCGCGGCCAGTTCAATTTCGACCAGTTGAGCATCGAGTTCTTCGCCAACACCGGCAGTGGCACGGTGCAGGCCCTGCGTTCCGGGGCATTCGATTTGCAGGTTGTCGGTTCCGCGGCGCAATACGCCACGGCGTACGCGGGCGATGCGCTGAACGATGGCCGCCTGCAACGTGACCACCTGGTTCCCGGGGCGATCCGCAACGCTCAGGGCTTTTTCTTCAACCTGGACCGGCCCCAGTTTGCCGACCGGCGTGTGCGCCAGGCCATTTCGCTGCTGTGGGACTTCGAGTGGACCAACCATAGCCTGATGTACGACGTGTACCGTCGCCAGCGCAGCTATTTTTCCAACAGCCCCCTGGCGGCGACAGGCCTGCCTGGGCCCGGTGAGCTGAGCGTGCTGGCACCATGGCGCCAGCAACTGCCCGACGAGGTTTTCACCGAGGCCTTCCAGCCGCCGCGCACCGACGGTAGCGGGATGATTCGTGACCAGCAGCTGCAAGCCCTGGCGTTGCTGGAGGAGGCCGGTTGGCATCCGCGCGGCAACCAGCTGGTCAATGCCGCCGGCGAACCGTTGCACTTTACCTTCCTGAGCAGTGGCACCCTGTTTGCGCGGCTGATCATGCCTTTCAAGCGCAACCTGATGCAGATCGGCATCGGCCTGGATTACCGCTCGGTGGACAGCGCCCAATACATCAACCGCCTGCGCACCCGGGACTACGACATGATCATGGCCAGCATTCCCGTGTCCGCCACCCCAGGCCGCGAGTTGCTCAACTATTTCGGCTCGGCGGCGGCGCGTGATACCGGCTCGGGCAACTACATGGCCTTGCGCAACCCCGTGGTCGATCAGTTGGTCAGCAACGTCATCCGGGCCGACAACCGCCAGGTGATGCAGGACAACGCCCATGCCCTGGATCGCGTCCTTCAGTGGGGCTACTACTGGATTCCCAATTACTACCCGCCGGGTAGCCCGGTGGTGTGGTGGAACCGGTTCGGGCGGCCCGCGCAACGCTCACCCTATGAGCCGGGCGTGGACGCCTGGTGGCAGGTGAGCGAACAACCCATCGATAACGCGCAGATGCGCGCCCGGATGCAGGAGCACCCGCATGCTCGCCTATAGCCTGCGGCGCTTGCTGCTGATCATCCCAACCCTGGTATGCATCCTGCTGGTCAACTTCGCCATCGTTCAGGCTGCGCCAGGTGGCCCGGTCGATCAGGCGATCGCCCGTCTGCAGGGCCTCGATGCCGGGCAGGGCGTGGGTGCCGGGGTGACGGAGACCCTGGATACACCCCAAGGTGCCGGGAGCGGCCGCGGCCTGGACCCGCGCCTGGTCGCCGAGATCGAGCGCCAGTACGGCTTCGACAAGCCGCCGCTGCAACGCTTGTGGCTGATGATGACGCAATACGCGCACCTGGACTTCGGCAAAAGCTTTTTCCTGGGCACCCGGGTCACCGACATGATCATCTCCAGAGTGCCCGTCACCCTGTCCCTGGGGTTGTGGGCGCTGATGATCACCTATGGGGTGTCAATCCCGCTGGGCATCCGCAAGGCAGTCAGGCACGGCAGTGCGTTCGACGTCTGGAGCAGCGTGGTCATCATCATCGGCTACGCCTTGCCCGGCTTTCTGTTTGCGCTGCTCCTGATCCTGGCGTTTGGTGGGGGCAGCGGCCTGGACTGGTTCCCCATTCGCGGGCTGGTATCGGAAAACTTCGCCAGCCTGTCCACGGGCGGGAAGGTCCTGGACTACGTCCGTCACCTGGTGTTGCCGGTCACGGCGCTGGTGGTGGGCGGGTTCGCCACCCTGACGTTGCTGACCAAGAACAGCTTCCTGGACGAGATGGCTCGCCAGTACGTGATGACCGCGCGGGCCAAGGGTGCCGATGACCGCCAGGTTCTGTACGGACATGTATTACGTAATGCCATGCTAACGGTAGTGGCGGGGTTGCCCCATGCGATGGTCCATGTGTTCTTCGGCGGTTCGCTGCTGATCGAGGTGCTGTTCTCGCTCGACGGCCTGGGACGCATGAGCTACGAAGCGGCCGTCTCCCGCGATTACCCCGTGGTATTCGGCGCGCTGTTCATCTTCACCCTGGGCGGCCTGCTGATCAAACTGCTGGGGGATCTGTGCTACCAGCTGATCGACCCACGGATCGACTTCTCGTCGAGGGGGCACTGATGGCGCTTTCCCCGCTCAATCATCGCCGCTGGCAGCGCTTCAAAGCCCACCGCCGCGGCTACTGGTCGTTATGGCTGTTGCTGGGGCTGTTTGCCATCAGCCTGGGCGGCAATCTGCTGGCCAACGACAAGCCGCTGCTGTTGGTCAGCCAGGGGCATTGGTACCTACCCGTGCTGTCCACCCACACCGAGCGCGAGCTAGGTGGCCAACTGCCGTTCGAGCCGGACTACCGCAGCGCCTACTTCCGGCAACTGGTCAAACAGCAGGGCGGCTGGATGCTGTTTCCCCCCATAGCCTTTGGTGCCCAGACGGTGAACTTCGACCTGCGTACCGCCGCGCCCAGCCCACCCAACCGGGAGAACTGGCTGGGCACCGACGACCAAGCCCGGGATGTACTGGCCCGGGTGATTTTCGGGGTGCGCCTGTCACTGCTGTTCGCCTTGGCACTCGCGGCCATCAGCAGCCTGGTCGGCATCGCCGCCGGCGTGGTGCAAGGCTATCACGGCGGCTGGGTCGACCTGTTCGGTCAGCGCCTGCAGGAGATCTGGGCCGGGCTGCCGGTGCTGTACCTGCTGATCATTCTGTCGGGGTTTGTGCAACCCGGCTTCTGGTGGCTGCTGGGCATGATGGCGGCGTTTTCATGGCTGGCCCTGGTGGACGTGGTACGCGCCGAGGTGCTGCGCGGCCGCAGCCTGGAATACGTCAAAGCAGCCCGTGCCCTGGGGCTGAGCAAGACCGAGGTGATGGTACGCCACGTCCTGCCCAATGCCCTGACGGCGACCCTGGCATTCCTGCCATTCATCGTCACCGGGGCCATCGGCACCTTGTCTGCACTGGACTTCCTGGGCTTTGGCATGCCAGCGGGCAGCCCTTCCCTGGGCGAGTTGATCACCCAGGGCAAGAACAACCTGCAGGCGCCCTGGCTGGGCCTGACAGCCTTTTTCACCTTGGCGCTGTTGCTGAGCCTGCTGGTGTTCATCGGCGAGGCCTGCCGTGATGCGTTTGACCCGAGAGCCTGACATGAGCGAGAACCTGATTGATATCGATGACCTGCAAGTTCGCTTTGGCGACCGGCAGGTGGTGCGCGGTGTCGACCTGCATATTCGCGCAGGTGAATGCCTGGCCCTGGTGGGTGAGTCCGGCTCGGGCAAATCGGTGACAGCCCATTCGATTCTGCAACTGTTGCCCGCCAGTGCCCAGGCCACCGGCAGTATTCGCCTGCAAGGAGAGGAATTGCTGGGTGCCGAAGCCAGCCGCTTGCGCACGGTGCGCGGTAACCGGGTGGCGATGATTTTCCAGGAACCCATGAGCTCGCTGAACCCGCTGCACACGGTAGAGCGCCAAGTGGGCGAGGCCTTGCGCCTGCACACATCGCTGGATGGCCACGGCATCCGCCGGCGCACCCTGGCATTATTGCAACAGGTGGGTATCCAGTGCGCCGAAACGCGCTTGCGGGCCTACCCGCACCAGTTGTCCGGCGGCCAGCGTCAGCGCGTGATGATCGCCATGGCGCTGGCCTGCGAGCCGCAGTTGCTGATCGCCGACGAGCCGACCACGGCCCTGGACGTGACGGTGCAGCGCAAAATCCTGCAACTGCTCAAGGATCTGCAAAAGCAGACGGGCATGGCCCTGCTGCTGATCAGCCACGACCTCAACCTGGTGCGCCACATTGCCCAGCGCGTGGCGGTGATGCGCGATGGCTGCTTTGTCGAACAGGCCGATTGCGAAACCCTGTTCAGCGCGCCGCGGCACAGCTATACCCGGCTGTTACTGAACGCCGAGCCTGGTAGTGACCCGCTACCCGTGCAGGCCACTGGCACACTGCTGCAAGGGCAGGGCATGCAGGTGCGGTTCCCGTTGGCCGGGCCGTTCTGGCGCCGCCGTTACTTGCAGGCTGTACAGGACGTGAGCCTGACCGTGCGGCGCGGCACCACCCTGGGCATCGTCGGTGAATCGGGCTCGGGCAAGTCGACCCTGGGGCAGGCCATGCTCAGGCTGATCGAGGCCCAAGGCAGTGTGCACTTCGACGGCCACCCCCTGGATGGGTTGGATGACCGCCACATGCGCCCGTGGCGCAAGCGCATGCAAATGGTTTTCCAGGACCCCTACGGCAGCCTCAGTCCGCGCTTGAGCGTGCTGCAGATCATCGCCGAGGGCCTGCGGGTGCACACCGACCTCAGTGCGCCTGCCCGCGAAGCCGCGGTGGTCAGCGTGCTGGAAGAAGTGGGGCTGGATCCCGAGGTGCGCCACCGTTACCCCCACGAATTTTCCGGTGGCCAACGGCAACGCATCGCTATCGCCCGGGCGCTGGTGCTCAGGCCCGACTTCATCCTGCTGGATGAACCGACCTCGGCGCTGGACCGCACGGTACAGAAGCAGATCATCGACCTGCTGCGGCGCCTGCAGTTAAGCCATGGCCTGACCTACCTGTTTATCAGCCATGACCTGGCCGTGGTGCGCGCCCTGGCTCACGACCTGTTGGTCATGAAGGACGGGCAGGTGCTGGAGCGGGGCGCCACCGCCCAGGTGTTCGACGCGCCCAGCCATCCGTATACCCGGCAATTACTGGCCGCCGCCTTCGCGCCGGGGGCACCGGCAGTGCCGGACCCGGGGGCCCTGGCCCCCACTGTTTAACCCAACCTGAACGATGGGCAGCCTGGCTGCCCCGCAACCGTTGCACAGGGAGTCGACTGCATGCTCGAAGATTCATCCTCACTCAGGCTGCTGCTTACGCGCTTCAGCCAGGCTCGGCAGGCGGCCGGGCATTTCCATTCGTTGCGCTACGTGCACCACGACACGCTGGGCCTGTCGGTAACCCGCAATGTCATCGACCCGCCGCGACGCCACGCGAGCAGCGGCGTGATGCTGTGCGTGCGGGTCAATGGCAACGAAGCGTTCGCCGCCACCAGCGACCTGACCGAACGGGGCCTGCAGCGCGCTTACGAACACGCCGTGCAACTGGCCAAGGCCACGGGCGCCCACGGCTTGCTGAGCCTGCCGTCGGTGCAAGGCGATGCAGTGCGCACCCGCTACGCCTCACCCGCTGCCGACCAGCCCTTGCCGGCCACCGCTCAGTGGCTGGAGCTATTGCGAGCGGAATCGGCCCGCGTGCAACGGCATGAGCGGCTGGTGAACTGGTCGGCGGGCTTGCGCGTCACGGACCGCCAGCAACTGTACCTGGACAGTACCGGCAGCGAAGTGCTCACCCACAAGCGCCTGTTCCATCCGCGCCTGGACGTCACCGCCTTCGATGGCACGAAAAGTCAGCGCCGCAGCTGGGCCGTGGCGCGCCAAGGCGCCAGCACGCTGGTACAGGAGGGTGGTTTTGTCGGGCAGATCGAGCAGGTGGCCGACCAGGCCTTGCAACTGCTGGCCGCGCCCAATACCCCCCAAGGGCCCAGGGACCTGTTGTTGATGCCCGACCAGATGATCCTGCAGATACACGAGTCCATCGGCCACCCGTTGGAGCTGGACCGGATTCTGGGCGATGAACGCAACCTGGCCGGCACCAGCTTCGTCACCCAGGGTATGTTCGGTCACTTCCAATACGGCTCGCCCCTGCTCAACGTGAGCTTCGACCCCAACGTGGACGATGAACTGGGCAGCTACAGCCACGACGACGAAGGCCTCGCTGCCAGCAAGCACCTGCTGATCGAAGGCGGAGTGCTCAAGCGCCCGCTGGGCGGGGCGCTGTCCCAGGCACGTACCGGCCTCGATGGGGTCGCCAACAGCCGCGCCTGCGACTGGAACCGGCCGCCCATCGACCGCATGGCCAACCTCAACGTGGAGCCTGGCGACCAGCCACTGGCAAGCATGATCAGCAACATCGAGCACGGGATTGTCATGGCAACCAACCGCTCCTGGTCGATCGACCAGGCCCGCAACAAGTTCCAGTTCGGCTGCGAGTGGGGGCAACTGATCGAAAACGGCGAGCTCGCCGGCGTGGTGAAGAACCCCAACTACCGGGGTATTTCCTCGCAGTTCTGGCGCAGCCTCAGCGCCGTGGGCGATCAGTCCACCTTCCAGGTGCTGGGTACGTCCAACTGTGGCAAGGGCGAACCCTATCAATCGATCACCGTGGGGCATGCATCGCCGGCCTGCGTGTTCCAGAACATCGACGTCTTCGGGGGGCAAGCCTGATGAGCCATGATCACTACCGCGCCTCGTTCAACCAGCTGGCCGCGTGGCTGCGGACCCACACCACCGAAGCTGAGCAGTTTTCCCTGTGGTACAACGCCGAGGACTCGCAATTCATTCGCTTCAACCATGGCCGCGTGCGCCAGGCCAGCGAAGTGCGTCAGATCGAAGTCACCCTGCGCCTGATCAGCCATGAGCGTCACGCCAGCGAGGTGTTCGCCCTGGCCGGCGACATTGAGCTGGATATCGCTCGCTTGAGCAAGGCGTTGACGCAACTGCGCGAACTGCTGCTTCAGTTGCCAGCCGACCCCTACCTGCAGTTGGAGCGCCAGGCGTTTACCAGCGAGCGTGAAGGCGAAGGCCAACTGCCCAGCGCCGCCGAATTGATCGAGCAGGTAGTAAGCCTCAGCGACGGCCTGGACATGGTCGGCATCTACGGCGGCGGCCCCATGTACCGTGGGTTTGCCAGCTCCTGGGGCGCCCATGGCTGGCATGTGGCGACCAGTGCCAGCCTGGACTTCAGCCTGTTCCACGCCAATGGCGAAGCGGTGAAGATCACTTGCGGCGCCAGCCACTGGGACCGCGAGGCGCTGGCGGCAGAATTTGCCCAAGGGCGCGAGCAACTGGTGCACTTGGGCAAACCGCGCAAGCAATTGAGCCCTGGCCAGTACCGCGCCTATTTCGCGCCCGCCGCCTTCAATTCCCTGGTATCGATGCTGCGGGGCGGCTTTTCGGCGCGGGCCCTGGGCAATCGCAGCAGCGCATTGCAAGCGTTGCAGCTGGGAACCGCTGCCTTTTCGCCCGCGTTCACCCTCAGCGAGTCGGCCTCCACCGGCCTTGAACCGCTGTTCAACAGCGAAGGCAGCCTGCGCCAGGACCAGGCGCTGATCCGCGCCGGTGCGCTGGCCGGCAAACTGGTCAGCGCCCGTTCGGCCCGCGAATACGGCCTTGAGGCCAACGGTGTCGACAGTAGCGAGTCACCTTCATCACTGGTGATCGAGGCCGGTGACCTGCCTACCGCTGACGTCCTCAGGGCACTGGGTACCGGCCTGTACATCGGCAACCTCTGGTATTTGAACTATTCGGACGTGGGCCTGGCCCGGGTCACCGGCCTGACGCGCTTTGCCAGTTTCTGGGTGGAAGACGGCAAGATCGTCGCGCCCATCGAGACCATGCGGTTCGACGACAGCCTGTACGCCGTGCTGGGGCAGAACCTGTTGGCGCTGACGCAAGAGCAGACGCTGCGCATCAGCACCCGTTCTTACCACCATCGCGATGCCCAGACGGTGCTGCTGCCAGGTGCCCTGGTCAAGGACTTTACCCTGACACTGTAAGCAATACGCACCCTGCCTTGGCGCAGCCCTGACCCGGCTGCGCCCTCACGCCACGAGAGCCTGCCTGATGAGCGACGCACCGACCCATACCCACAGCATCCGTGACCTGCCGCAGGTCGACCACCGCATCACCGCGCGCCAACCACTGCGCCACAACGACCCCATCAAGGAGCGCCTGCACCGCAAGCAGCGTCTGGCCGCCGCTTACCGCCTGTTCGCCCAACTGGGCTTCGAAGTGGGTGTGGCGGGGCATTTTACTGCCCGCGACCCGGTGGAAACCGACCACTACTGGATCAACCCCCTGGGGGTGCCGTTTTCGCAAATACGCGTATCGGACCTGATGCGCGTGGACGGCGATGGCCACGTGGTGGAGGGCGACGGTGTGCTCAATACCAGCGCACTGGAGTTGCACCACGACTTGCAGAAGGCACGCCCGGAGGTGGTTGGCATCGCCCACGTGCACGGCTTTCATGGCCGGGTGTGGTCGTCACTGGGCAAGCTGTTCGAGCCCATCACCGCCGAGTCGGGCTATTTCCAGGGCGACCAGGTGCTGTTCCCGCGGCTTGCGCTGCGCAACGCCGACGGCGGTGTCGAGCGCGACCGCGACCGAGTCAGCCGCGCGTTCGTCGAAACCTTCGCCCAGAACAACCTGCTGGTGTGGCAGAACCATGGGTTGTGGACCGTCGGCGAAAGCGTGGAGACCGCAGCCTGGCGCTTCATCCTGGCTGACGACACGGCTCGCGCCCACCTGCTGGCGTATTCGGCAGGCACCCCGGTGATCCCGAATCTGGACCCACCCAAGGCCAGTGACAGGCCCGGCCAGGAGTTCTTCGCCTGGCTCAACTTCCTGCCGTTGTGGGACCGCATCCGCGTGGAACAACCCGACCTGCTCGACTGAGCCCCCTTTACCTCTTACCAAGGAGCAACCCTTGAGTCATTCCAACAGGCAGATGATCCTCGGCGCCTTCATCCCCAGCGCCGGGTTCATGAGCTCGGTGTGGCGCCACCCTGCGGCGGCGACCGATCTGTTTCGAGACTTCGAGCATTTCCGCTGGACCGCGCAAACCCTGGAGGCCGCCAAGTTCCACGCGGTGTTCTTCAACGATGCCGTGAACGTCGACCCGGACAAGGCCAGCCTGCACGGCAGCCCCACCAGTGTGCGCTGGGACCCCTTGGTGCTGTTGCCGGCGCTGGCGTTGACCACCCAGCGCATCGGTCTGATCGGTACGGCGAGCACGACCTACAACGAGCCTTACAACCTGGCGCGCAAGTTGGCCAACATCGATCACTTGAGCCATGGCCGCGTGGGCTGGAACCTGGTGACGTCCCTGGGCGGCGGCGAAAACTTCAACCTGGATGCCCACGTGCTGCACGCCGACCGCTACGCGCGTGCGGAAGAATTCTATGACGTGGTCAGCGGCCTGTGGGACAGCTGGGAGGACGATGCCTTTGTTCAGGACAAGGCCAGCGGGCGCTTTCTGGACGTGAACAAAATGCACGTGCTCAATTACCGCGGCAAACACTTTCAGGTTCGTGGCCCGCTCAACGCCGCTCGGCCGGTGCAGGGTTATCCAGTGATCGCCCAGGCAGGGTCGTCCGATGCCGGCAGGGCCCTGGCAGCCCGTGCGGGCGAGTTGATTTTCACCGCGCAGCACACGTTGCAGCAAGGCCAGGCGTTCTACCGTGAAATCAAGGAAGGCGCCCAGGCGCTGGGGCGCGACCCCGACCACCTGAAGGTGCTGCCGGGCGTGTCCCCCATTGTCGGCCGCACCCTGCAGGAGGCCCAGGCTCGCTACGACCAGCAACAGGCCTTGCTGGACCCGCCCGCCTTCCTGCGGTCCATCTCGACATTCGTCGGGCTGGGCATCGACCTGTCCGAGTTGCCCTTCGACTCGGTCGTGCCACTGCCGCCTGAAAACGCCGACACCAACGGCCACAAGAGCCGGCAGAAACTGATCATTGACTTGATCCGCCGCGAGCGGCCCACCGTGCGCGAGCTGTTCAACCAGCTGACGGCAGGCGGCCATCGCATCCTCATCGGCACGCCGCAGAGCATCGCCGACGAGTTTCAGGCGTGGTTCGAAGGCGGCGCGGCCGACGGTTTCAACGTGATGTTCTCCGGGCTGCACCAAGGCATCAGCGACTTTGCCGAGCATGTGGTGCCCGAGTTACAACGTCGCGGGCTGTTTCGGCATGAGTACCAGGGGCAGACGCTGCGGGAAAACCTGGGCTTGCCGTTTATCGCCAACCGTCACGCAGCCCCCGAACCGCCCGCTGGCCCCTGGTGAGGTCAATGGCCAAGGACTGGTAGCAGTGGCCGAAAGGCCGTGTCGACGGTGCAGCCTGTGTGCCTGATACGCTGCGGTGCTGGCGACGCCGCTAGGTCCGCAGGTTACGCGCAGCCTGATCAGCGCGCCGCCCGCAGGGCATATTCCACGATCGCGCGCTGTACCCGCAATAGCGCGCCCTTCTGTTCATAACCCACGAACCCAGCGTACCCAGAGGGGTCAACGCTCACGCTTTCACCGATGAAGAAGGGCGGCGTGGGTAGCAGGAGTGGGTTGCCGAGCTGGTGCAGATGGTCTTCTGTGAGCGACCACTGAGCGTCGGTGAAGCCCGCTGGCCATGAGTCGGTAATCAGGACATCCACTGGCCGATCCGCGACGTCGGACCAGGAAACATGCGGGTTCGCAGTATGAAGGTCCTGGCCACAAAAATGCACGATCACCATGCCCAGCGCTTCCGCCAGTTCGTGCCATGAGCGCATGACATTTGTGAGCGGGCCCCATAGCCCGATGGTTGTCTTGCGGATGTCGCCAAATTCAGCGTGCAGGTAAAACCCGTCGGCGAGCACCTCGCAGGGGTGGCCCATGGCGGACATGGCATTCACCACGGGCCTTGAACTGGCTTGGGCAAACGCTTCCAGCCTCTGGTGGTTGGACTCGCGGATGACATACAGGGAATAGAAGGGGTCGAGGTAACCGGCCAGGTCTACCGGGCGCTCTTGCGACTTCAGCAGGTTCGGAAGCTCGATGAACGGTAAGCCAAGTTGCCCGAACGCCTGGATGAACGTGGTACGGGTACGGATGCCGTTTCCTTCGAATGACCAGGCGACGGTACCGTCGCAGCGCTGAGGTGGCTGCTTTGCCAGCGCCCATATTGCCAGGATGTCCTGGGCAGTCAGATCCTTGAGGTTGACGATGTTCAATGAATGCTCCCTCCATGGGTGGTGCTCGAAAAGTGAGGCGATCGTGAGGCGAGGATTTCAGCTAGGCAGAGGCGCTCCGATCTCGTCCAGGAACCCTTCCAGAAAACCCTTCAACCGCGCCTGCCTGACGCTTGCCAGGCGAGCCCCTTCGGTCGTCTGAAAACCCGAGGCCAGGGTCAGCAACTTCGTATGGAAATGTTCGAGGGCGAAACGGTTGTCCTCGTAGTCCCTGCCGGTGGCGCCCGGGTTCGTGAAGTCATACAGCGCCGAGCCCATACGGCCTGCGACATAGAAGCAGCGCGCCACGCCGACCATGCCGATGGCGTCCAGCCGGTCGCTGTCCTGAAGGATCTTCGCTTCGATCGTCAGCGGCTCGATGCCTGCGGAAAAACTGTGAGCTTTCACTGCGTGCGCCACCCGCTCGATACGCGAGGTAGCCCAGCCAATACCGTGCAGAATGGAAGCCGCGTGTTCGGCCGAGAGGGTCGAGGCCTGCGCCCGTAACGGCGAGTTCTTTTCGACCGCCACGCAGTCATGCAGAAGGGTAGCGGCGAGCAAGATCTCCAGGTCGCCACCTTCTTTTTCCTGCAACCGGCGCACGTTGACCCACACGCGGTGAATGTGCGACAGGTCGTGGGAGCCATCGCTGCTGTCGGCCCGGCAGGCTAGCAGGTCCGACGCCAGGCTCTGGAAAGGGAAGAAGGGCTCATCGAACATCGGTCAACTCCAAGGCGTGTTGTTGGTCAAGCACCCACTGCGTGCGCCGGCTACAGGGACTGCCCATCACGCGGCTACTGCGCCGCGCGGTGGCCACTCGGCGCCCGGCGCGATGAACCCTGCCTGATAGGGCTACAGTGACTTCTCCAGCCACCTTTGCTTTTCCGGCAAAGATCTTACGCTTTGGAGAAATAATATGAGCTTTTTCAGCACGATTCTCGAAAAACTAGGCATCGGCAGTCACTCCGACAGTACCCCCACCACAGCACCGCCGGACACCGTGCCCAGCGCCCCGCCGTCTGAGACGATACCGCTTGGCTCGCCTTCACCCACCGCGCTCTCACAGGTCGACGTCGCCGCCAAGCTCGAGGCCCTGGCCAGCCAGCATACGGAAACGCTGAACTGGCGGACCTCGATCGTCGACCTGCTGAAACTGCTGGACATCGACAGCAGCCTCACCGCCCGCAAGCAGTTGGCCGCTGAGCTTCATTACACGGGCTCCACGGACGACTCTGCCGCCATGAACACCTGGCTGCATGGCGCCGTGTTGAAAAAGCTGGCTGAGAACGGCGGCAAGGTACCGGCTGATCTCTTGCATTGAGCAGCCCCCGGAACCACTGTTGGCGCACAGCACACTGGCGAACGATACGGCGCGGTCCATCAGGGGAACCGCGCCTGCCTTTTGATTGACCCGCTGGCTGTTTGGCTGGTGCAATACCTGTCCAGGCGTTCGCGTTGCAGACGTCAATCCAAAAGGAAGAATATGACAGGTGCTGCGCTATTCATTGCTCTGGACGGGCCGAAAGGCACCGGCAAGACCACGCTGCTGGAAGCCGTTACGAAGGTGCTGAGGGCTGACCACAAGGTGGTGGTGCGGCTGACTGAACGGAACAATGACCCTCACAGGGCTGAAACCATGGCCTTGGTCAACGAACTCGCGCGAAAACCCAGCCGCGAGAGGGAGCAGGGCGTGTGCGAGCGCTTCGCCGACAGCCGTAGTTGGATCTCGCGCCACGTACTGCCGAAACAGCCTGCGGGCAGTATTATCCTGATGGACCGCTGGTACCCGTCCGATGCCGCGTTTCGCCGGTTGGTGCCGTTTTCACAGATTCTGCAAATGAACCTGGATCGACAGGTACGGGTGCCTGACTTGCATGTGGGGGTGGTCACCGCTCCCGAGATTTCATGGGCGAGGGCAGCGGCACGCACGCGTGGCTTCGGCAGTACGGTGATCCAGAAGCTGGAAGAGCATGTCGCCAGCACCGAAGCGTTCGAGCGAGCGGTTGCGCAGCACGGCTGGGTGTTGTGCCGCAACGAAGGAACGGTCGAAGCCGCCACGCTGCAGGTCGTGTCCGAGATCTACAGGCTGCTCTGATGCCTGCGGCGGACCTGGCCGCGTCCTGGGCGCCGCGCAGTGTCAGGCATACCGTGTTGGCTTCGACGCGGCCAGGTCCGCTGCTACGGGTCTGGCTGGAGCAGGCTTCTCGCCAGTTGCAACCACGCCTGCGCGGCGAACGACAACTGCCCATGGCGCCGCCACGCCAACACCAGTTTCCAGATCAACGCCGGCGAGCGTACCTCGACGATCGTGAATTGCTCTGGCCGCAGGGTCTGGCAGTACATGTGCGGCAGCAAGGCGATGCCCACGCCCAACCCCACCAACGACGCAATGAAATCCCACTGCCCACTGCGGCCACTGATGCGCGGCACGAAACCCGCTTCGGCGCAGGCGTCGGTCACCAGGTCATTAAGGGCAAAAGCGTCGCCATAGAAGATGAAGTCGCAATCGGCCAACTCCCGCAGCTCCACGAACTCCCGGCCTTGCCACGGCGACTGGGCGGGCGCGAGCAAACACAGCGGCGACTCAAACAGCGGCAATGAATCAAACTCCGTCCAGATATCCGCCACGCGCGGAAAATCCAGCAACGTGCCCAACTCCAGGCCGCCGTCACGCAAGTCTGCGACCGTGGCGTTGCTGCCGATCTCGAACAGCTTCAGCTCGATCTTCGGGTGATTGGCGTGGTACGCCGCCAGCACGGGCGCCAGTACCGTGTGGGTAAAGGGTGACAGCCCCATCCGTAACACCCCACGGCCCATTTGCTGCAGGTCGCGTACTTCCACCTTCATGGTGTCATGCAGCGCAATGATCTCCCGGGCCCGTTGCAGCACCACGTTACCGGCATCGGTTACCTGAAAGCGCTTGCCATCGCGGGCGAGCAGGGCGACGCCGAAGCTCTGCTCCAGTTGCTGCACCATCTTGCTCACCGTCGGTTGAGTGACATGCAGGCGAGTGGCGGCGCGAGTGAAGCTTTGCTGGTCGACCACTTCCACGTAATAGCGCAGCGCGCGGATGTCCATGATGTATTCCAATCCGGCATGATTTTGATGAAGTTAATTCATTATATCTTTCAAGGTCAACTGGCTAGCATGGCGTTACTTTCACCTGATTGAACGCCCGGACCACCCCATGTCGACCTCACTCCCTATCCCTTCGAGCAAACCGAAGGCCGCCTTGCGCGGGCTGCAAACCCTCGGGCAAATCCTTTTTCTGGTCCTGATCTGGGCGCTGGCCGACCGCATCGCCACGCTGGCGCACCTGCCCATTTCCGGGGGCATCCTGGGCCTGCTGATACTGGTGGCGTTGCTGCTGAGCGGCGTGGTCAAACCCGCCCTGTTCGAACAGGGCGGCGAACTGCTGTTGGCCAACATGCTGTTGTACTTCATTCCGCTGGTCGTCTCGGTGGTGCAGTACACCAGTTTGTTCGAAAGCGAAGGCTTGAAGCTGCTGGTCGCCATCGGCGTCGGCTTCATATCAGTGCTGGTCACCACCGCCTTGACCGTCGAGTGGTTGTGCGCCTGGACGCGTAAACGGCACTTGCAGCGCCTCACCCAACAACGCAGCAAACGCCCCGTGCTGGCCAAACAGGAGCTGGTGTAATGCAGGCCTGGCTGATTTCCCTGCTGTTCCTGTTGGCGACGGTGGGCCTGTTTTACGCCAACCAGGCCGTTTACAAACGCTACAAACGCGTGTGGCTGATGCCGGCGATCGTCACCTCGCTGTTGCTGATCGTGCTGGTACAGGTGACGTCGACCCCGTACTCGCTGTACTTCCAGGACGCCCACTGGCTGGTGTGGCTGCTGGGCCCGGCGACCGTGGCGTTCGCCTTGCCGATCTACCAGAACCGGCGCCTCATACAGAAATACTGGCTGGCGCTGTGCGTGGGCAGTGTGGCTGGCATCGTGGTGTCCATTGCCACCACCGAGCTGCTGGTCAAGGCGCTGCATATCGACAGCCATATCGCCCGCAGCCTGCTGGCGCGCTCGGTGTCCACGCCGTTCGCGGTGGAAGCTTCAGCGCACCTGGGTGGCACGGCGCAGCTGACCGGGCTGTTCGTGATCATCACCGGGCTGTTCGGAATTGTGCTGGGTGAGGTGATCCTGGCGCTGTTACCGCTGCGCTCGCGGGTGGCCAAAGGTGCACCGT
>NZ_JAPYKM010000054.1:0-26470 GCF_029623465.1 Pseudomonas sp. RIT-To-2
ACAATGACGACCCGCATCCATGGCGCCTGAATGCGCATTTGCGCCAATACGTCCAGGCCGTTGTCTTCGCCCAGGCGCAGGTCGAGAAAGCACAGGTCGAACACCTGGCGCTGCAGCAGTGCATCTGCCTGCGCCGCGCTGTTGGCGGTGGCGACGCTGTAGCCTTCGTCTTCCAGGCAATAACGGAAGGTGCGAAGGATGGCGGATTCATCGTTCACCAACAGGATTCGGCCTTGATGTTCCGTGCCAGCTTCCATTTTTCCTACGCTCCTTAAAGAATGATCTTGGTTAGTCTCAGAATAATCGGGCAAGTTGCATGGTCAATTCTGATTGATTCGGCGACCTGCATGGTAACTATCTGTTGGTAACGGCATTAAGCCCCTGGTTTCCAAGGGAAATACCACTGTGCCCCGGGTGGCACGGCTGTTGCGGGAGTCCCTGGAATGTCTGTTTCACGGGAGTTTCCATATGCTTTGCCTCAAACGCCTGGCTATCGCCTGTTCACTCAGTGCGGTGCTTCTGCCTACCCTGGCCCAGGCCGCTCCGTTGGACACCGCTCAAGTCAGCAGCCAACTGCAGGCTGCCCGCCAGGAAGGCTCTATCTGGACCGCCTATGCACTGAACCGCCATCTGAGTCCGTTCAAGATCGACGTCGGCGTTTCCCAAGGGGTCGCCACGCTCAAGGGCCGAGTCGAAAACGATGTCGACCGCGACCTTGCGGAGCAGATCGCGCTGCAGACGTCAGGCATTACCAAGGTGGACAACCAGTTGACCATCGACCCGGCGCTGGCTGACCAGCCGCCGGCGCAG
This sequence comes from Pseudomonas sp. RIT-To-2, assembly GCF_029623465.1. Classification (NCBI taxonomy): domain Bacteria; kingdom Pseudomonadati; phylum Pseudomonadota; class Gammaproteobacteria; order Pseudomonadales; family Pseudomonadaceae; genus Pseudomonas; species Pseudomonas sp. RIT-To-2. Next base: position 811 of record NZ_JAPYKM010000054.1, read on the forward strand.
AAAAAAATCGCACAGCGCTTCGACGACGCCACATTGACGGCCACCATCAAATCCAAGCTGCTATGGAACAGCGCCACCCAGGCGCTGGATACCGAAGTCGATACCCAAGGCGGTGTGGTCACGCTCAAGGGCCATGCGCAGACCGCAGACGCCAAGCAACTGGCCGGCGACCTGGCACGCAATACCTCTGGGGTCACCGAGGTAAACAACCTCATCAGCCTGGGCGCTGCCGATACCGAGATCACCAAGGCCGAAGCACAGGCAAAGAGCACCGAGGACAGCCTCAGCGATGCCTGGGTCACCAGCAAGGTCAAGGCCAGCCTTCTATATAGCCGCAACCTGGATGGCATCAACATCAAGGTCGATACCAAAGGCGGGATGGTCAGCCTCACGGGAGTGGTAGCCAGCACCCAGGAGAAAACCGAGGCCGTGGATATCGCGCGCAACATTCGTGGGGTGCGCGGCGTGGACGCCGATCTGCTCAAGGTGGCAGGAAAATCCAGCCTTTGAACAGATCGTGCAAAACGCCCGAGCAACCTGTGGTCATCGTGCAGGTTGCTCGCCAAACACCGTCGCACTAACCGCTCAAACCCCTGATTTTATTACCTTTTGTTGTAGGAAATTTCTGGCACGAGGTCTGCAATAGTCTTGTCAGGCAGAGTCGATCACCCGCACAAGAGGAGTTACCAGATGAGAAGCCAATGTCTGACCCATTTGCCAATCTCTTCCAAGCAGATCCAACAGGGTCTGTCGGTAACCCTTGCGCTGATGGTCACTCTGCTTGCCGGCCAAGCCTTTCAACATTGGCACGAAGGCCGTCTGGAGGCTCAGGCGCAAGCGCGTCCAGCCGTCAGTTACCAGCATTTCAATGCCATCAGCTCCACCGGCAAACCCTTGGTGCAGGGCCAGGCCCAGTTGCAACGGGCCGAGAGCAATGACCAGGGCGTTCGCCAGCAGAGCTGGGTGTTCTAGATGAAACCCCGCATTGGGCGGGAATTGCAGTAGGCAGCACCCTAATTTCAAAACGGTAAGGAGATTCACCATGTTGAGTTGGGCAGTCACATTCCTGATTATCGCCATCATCGCTGCAGTGCTGGGCTTCGGTGGTATCGCTGGCGCTGCGACCGGGATCGCCAAGATCCTGTTCATCGTCTTCCTGGTGCTGTTCGTGGCCTCCTTCTTCTTTGGCCGTCGCGGTCGGGGCTGACCATCCATGAACAGTGTGACCTTCAAGGCTGTCGCCGCGGCCCTGCTGCTGGGTTGCGGCGCCACGGCGATGGCGGCCAATGACGGCCAGGTGCGGGTCAACGGGCTGCTCAGCAGTGACCCGCAATATCGCGAGACATGGCAAGGCGTCGTCAAGAAAGAGGAACGCGTCCCCGACTGGGTACTGAACCTCACTGGCGAATCCGAACAGCAGATGTCGGCCGTAGAAGAAGATGGAGACAAGTACCTTGTGGGCCCGCTGTGCGAAAGCCAGCAGGTCTGCAAGAACCATCGGCTGATTGTTGCCTTCAGTTGGGACAAGAAGCATGCGTACGGCATGTTGGTGGATGTCCCCGAAGGCCTTCCTTCGGACAAGTCACCCACTCGTCATGCCGACTATCGCTGGCTGGGCAAGCCCAACGAGGGCATGCAAGCGCTACTGAAAGAACAGTTGAAGAGGGACCCGAACTGGTACTGACCAGTAGTTTTGCCAGAAGCTGAACCTTTTCAATGATTTAGCTTCTATAACCTGCGCCCGCCCGAGGAGGGCCGACGCATGACCAAGGGGCTGGGCCGTTTTGATCGCTGTCTGATCGGAGTGGCCTAGGGGTACAGGGAGTACCTCCGACGAGGGCCGGGTCAGGAGAAAGCTGCGACGGAAGTCCGCGAGCCAGCAATGGCCGGACTTCCGGAGAGCTTGAACCCGGGCCGGCAGCGCCGGGTATTGAAAGAACCGCCAAGCATTGATTCGGCGGTTTTTTTGCATCTGGTCGGCAACACCGCTCGCGCAGCCCGGACTATTTGTCGCAGCGGCTGTGACCGTACATCGTGATTTTTTCAGCCCCCCTATGTTCCTTTCTGACCCGAAACCCACGTTCGGATTGTCGAACAATTCGTTCGGGCACCCCCTGGTTCCGGGGCCAAAGAGGTTGTGCAGCACTGTTCGCGATGCTTTCGAGAATCCGAACGAATGCAGCGCAACCCGTTGTGACGCCCGTTTATGACAAAAAATATCATGCCGATTCGGCATAGGGTAGGCGTTTACGGCATTAGACGTTGGCGGCCTGCATCGGAATAGTTGCGCCTTTTTCGCTGGCAAGCGCCTTCTTGGCGGTTGCCCGAAACCTTCTACGGGGGGCATCCGCACACCTGCCTGATGAGCTTGCAACGGCTCAAGCCTGCGGGTTCTGGCGGAGCTGGCGCAGATGCCCCGGATTCACTTGAAGCAAGGGTAATAATATGAAGAAGGCAAAACTCAGCCTCGCCTGGCAGATCCTCATCGGTCTGGTCCTTGGTATTGCACTCGGTGCGCTGCTCAACCATTTCAGTGCTGAAAAGGCCTGGTGGATAAGTAACGTCCTGCAACCGGCTGGTGACATCTTCATTCGCCTGATCAAGATGATCGTCATCCCGATCGTGATTTCTTCACTGGTCGTGGGTATCGCCGGGGTCGGCGACGCGAAGAAGCTGGGCCGCATTGGCCTCAAGACCATCCTGTACTTCGAAGTAGTGACCACCATCGCTATCGTCGTCGGGCTGCTGCTGGCCAACGTGTTCCACCCAGGCGTGGGTATCGACATGAGCACCCTGGGTACCGTGGACATCTCGCAATACGAGAAGACCACGTCCGAGGTGCAGCATGACCACGCCTTCATCGCGACCATCCTCAACCTGATCCCGTCGAACATCTTCGCGGCCATCGCCCGTGGCGACATGCTGCCGATCATCTTCTTCTCGGTGTTCTTCGGCCTGGGCCTGTCGAGCCTGCCAGGCGAGACCCGCGAACCGCTGGTGAAAATCTTCCAGGGCGTGTCGGAGACCATGTTCAAGGTCACCCACATGATCATGAACTACGCCCCCATCGGTGTGTTCGCCCTGATCGCCGTGACCGTTGCCAACTTCGGCTTCGCCTCGCTGTTGCCGCTGGCAAAGCTGGTGATTCTGGTTTACGTCGCCATCCTGTTCTTCGCCATCGGCGTGTTGGGCCTGGTCGCCCGCCTCTTCGGCTTCTCGGTGTTCAAGCTGTTCCGCATCTTCAAGGATGAACTGGTACTGGCCTACTCCACCGCCAGCTCCGAGACCGTGCTACCGCGCGTGATCGAGAAAATGGAAGCCTATGGCGCGCCGAAGGCCATCAGCAGCTTCGTGGTGCCGACGGGCTATTCGTTCAACCTCGACGGTTCGACGTTGTACCAGAGCATCGCCGCCATCTTCATCGCCCAGCTGTACGGCATCGACCTGTCGATCAGCCAGCAGGTGATGCTGGTGCTGACCCTGATGGTTACCTCCAAAGGCATTGCCGGCGTGCCGGGCGTGTCGTTCGTGGTACTGCTGGCTACCCTGGGCAGCGTGGGTATTCCGTTGGAAGGTCTGGCCTTCATCGCCGGTGTGGACCGCATCATGGACATGGCCCGCACAGCGCTGAACGTGATCGGCAACGCCTTGGCCGTGCTGGTCATTTCCCGTTGGGAAGGCATGTATGACGATGCCAAGGGCCAGCGCTACTGGAACTCCCTGCCGCACTGGCGCAGCAAGGAAGCCGCGGTAGGCAAGGCTGTTTCGGAGTAATCCTGTTCATGACTTCGAGCCCTTCCCTGTAACACCGGGATTTTGCCCGGTAGGCAGCACCTGCAAACCCCGACAACCGTCGGGGTTTGTTGTTTTCGGCCCCTGGCCGCTATCATTCGCGGCAACTTCTGGGGGTAATACTGATGCTCAACGGCCTGTGGCTCGGCTTTTTCGTGGTGGCGGCGGTGTCTGCCATGGCCCAATGGCTGGTGGGTGGCAACAGCGGTATCTTCGCCGCCATGGTGGAAAGCATCTTCGCCATGGCCAAGCTTTCGGTCGAGGTCATGGTCCTGCTGTTCGGCACCCTGACCCTGTGGCTGGGCTTTCTGCGCATCGCCGAGAAGGCCGGCATCGTCGACTGGCTGGCCAAGGTGCTGGGGCCACTGTTTGCCCGCCTGATGCCCGAGGTGCCCCGTGGCCACCCGGCGCTGGGCCTGATCACCCTCAACTTCGCCGCCAACGCCCTGGGCCTGGACAACGCCGCCACGCCCATCGGCCTCAAGGCCATGCGCTCGCTGCAGGAACTCAACCCCAGCGCCACCACGGCCAGCAACGCGCAGATCCTGTTCCTGGTGTTGAACGCGTCGTCCCTGACCCTGCTGCCGGTGACGATTTTCATGTACCGCGCCCAGCAAGGCGCCATGGACCCGACTCTGGTGTTCCTGCCCATCCTGCTCGCCACCAGCGCCTCCACGCTGGTGGGCCTGCTGTCGGTTGCCGTGATGCAACGCCTGCGCCTGTGGGACCCGGTGGTGCTGGCCTACCTGGTGCCTGGCGCGCTGTTGCTGGGGGCGTTCATGGCGCTGCTGGCGGGTATGTCCGCTGCCGCGCTGGCGAGCTTGTCCTCCATCCTCGGCAACCTGACGCTGTTCGGCCTGATCATGGTATTTCTGGTCATTGGCGCCCTGCGCAAGGTCAAGGTGTATGAAACCTTCGTGGAAGGTGCCAAGGAAGGGTTCGACGTGGCCAAGAACCTGCTGCCCTACCTGGTTGCCATGCTCTGTGCCATTGGTGTGTTGCGCGCCTCTGGCGCGCTGGAGCTGGGCCTGGATGGCATCCGGCACCTGGTGCAATGGCTTGGCCTGGACACCCGCTTTGTCGACGCCCTGCCCACCGCCATGGTCAAGCCATTCTCCGGTAGCGCCGCCCGCGCGATGCTGATCGAGACCATGCAGAGCAAAGGGGTGGATAGTTTCCCGGCGCTGGTAGCCGCCACTATCCAGGGCAGCACCGAGACCACTTTCTATGTGCTGGCAGTGTACTTTGGCGCAGTCGGTATTCAGCGCGCCCGCCATGCGGTGGGCTGTGCCTTGCTGGCCGAATTCTCGGGCGTGGTCGCGGCCATCGCCGTGTGCTATTGGTTCTTCGGTGCCACGGCGGCCTGAGCCAGCGCCCACTCGATGACCTGCCCGGTCAGCCGGTCGCTGGCCTGGCCGAACGCGGTGACCACGCTGGGCACGGCGGTGCTCGCCACGGGTTGGCTGACCTCGAAGCGCTGGCTGGCGATGATGCGCTGGCTGCGCCCATCCACCAGGCGTGCATCCAGGCGCACATGCACGGTCACGCCAGTGCCGGTGTACTCGCTCTGGAACGCCTGCAAGTCACCGCCCAGTTCATAGTCGCCCTGCACGTTGCTGTCATCGGTGCTCAAGCCACGCAAGCGGCCGTCCCGGCTGAAACCATCGAGCAGGCGGTTGCGCAGCAGCACCGGCGCGGGGTCGCTCCAGCGTGCGCCCTTGTAGCTGCTGACCAGATCACCCTGGGGGAGCACGGCAATGCGTGGGCTGTTGAGGGCATCGCTGGCCTGGGGTTTGCCGATGCGTAGCGTCCATGGCAGGCTGGCGCCACCGTGGGCGGCCGCGGCCTGGCTGGCCACTGGCAAACGGTAGACATTGGCCGGTTCAGCCTTGGGCAGTATCGAGCAGGCGGGTAGCGCAGCGCACGCCAGCACCAGTACCGCACGGCGAAGGGGGGTGATCATGGCTCGAATTCCTTGTCGCGGTCGCGGCCCAGCAAGTAGCCGCCAGGGTTGGCCTGCAGGCGCTGGCTGATGGCTTTAAGGGCCGTGAGCGTATCGCGCAGTTCGCGGATCGCCGGCGCCAACTGGTTCAAGCCTTGCAGGCCGCCATTGACGGCGTCGCGGTTGTTGAGCAGCAAAGTGTCCAGGGCGGCGGCGCTGTGCTGCAGCGACGCCATGGCCTGCCTGGCGCTGTCGAGGGTCTGGCGGCCTTGCTGGTCGAGCAGGCCGTTGGCGGTCTTCAGTGTGCCGGAGGCCTGTTCGCTGGCCTGGGCGATCTGGCTGATGGCCAGGCGAATGTTATCGCGCTGCTCGGCCACGGCACCGGTCACCTGTTCCACGTGTTCCAGTGTGGCGCTGAAGCGGTCGACGTTTTCGCTGGAGATGAGCCGGTTGGCGTTGGACAGCAACTGGTTGACGCTGGCCATCAGGTCGTTGCTGTTGGTGAGCAGCCGCGCGATGGGCGACGGCGAGGCGACAATCATCGGCAGCGCGCCCTTCTCGCCCTTCAGCGTCGGGCTCTGCGGGGTGCCGCCACTGAGCTGGATAATCGAGGTCCCCGTGATGCCGTTCAGCGCCAGTTTCGCCTGGGTGTCCTGCTTGATCGGCACGTCGCCGGTGAGGCGGATGCGTGCCAGCACCCGGCGAGGGTCCTGTGGGTCCAGGCGCAGCAGTACCACGTCCCCCACCTTGATGCCGCTGTATTGCACCGAACTGCCTCTGGACAGGCCCGTCACGGCTTCGTTGAACACCACCTCGTAGTCGTCGAAGGCACTGTCGACGCTGGATTTGGCCAGCCACAGGCCGAACAGCAGGCCGCCGACCACGATCAATACGGTAAACAGGCCGATCAGTACATGGTGGGCTCGGGTTTCCATCTCAGACCTCGTTCTGCACTGAAGCAGCACGCCGCGCTGCCCGGCCCCGGGGGCCGTGGAAGTATTCGTGTATCCACGGATCGCGGGTGCCGGCGACCTCCGCGACAGGCGCGGCGACCAGTACGCGTTTGTCCGATAGCACGGCGACGCGGTCGGTGATGGTGTAGAGGGTGTCCAGGTCGTGCGTGACCAGGAACACGCTAAGGCCAAGGGCGTCGCGCAGGGTAAGGATCAACTGGTCGAAAGCCGCCGCGCCGATGGGGTCCAGGCCGGCGGTGGGCTCATCGAGAAAGAGGATGTCCGGGTCCAGCGCCAGGGCTCGGGCCAGCGCAGCGCGCTTGATCATGCCCCCGGAAAGCGAGGCGGGGTATTTGTTGGCCGCCGACAGCGGCAGGCCAGCGAGGGCCAGTTTCACGCAGGCCAGGTGTTCGGCATCGGCGCGGGCCAGGCCCGCATGTTCGATCAGCGGCAAGGCGATGTTTTCGGCGACCGTCAGTGAAGAAAACAGCGCGCCCTTCTGGAACAGCACGCCAAAGCGCCGTTCCAGTTGCGAACGGGCGTCTTCGTCGAGGCTGGCTAGGTTTTGCCCCAGCACCTGCACTGAACCTTCATTGGGCCTGCGCAAGCCGACGATGCTGCGCAGCAACACCGACTTGCCGCTACCCGAACCCCCGACCACGGCCAGGATCTCGCCGCGGTTGAGGTCCAGGTCCAGGTGTTCGTGCACCACCTGGGGGCCAAAGCGGTTGCCCAGGTCTCGTACGCGAATCACCGGAATGTGGGGCGCTGCTACCGTCCAGTTCACCAACCCATCTCCATGAAAAACAACGCGGCCACCGCGTCCAGCACGATGACCACGAAGATCGACTGCACCACGCTGGAGGTGGTGTGCGCGCCTACCGATTCGGCGCTGCCGCTGACCTTGAAGCCTTCCAGGCAACCGATGGCAGCGATCAGAAAGGCGAACACCGGCGCTTTGACCAGGCCCACCAGAAAGTGCTGCACGGCGATGTCGGTCTGTAGCTTGGACAGGAACATCGCTGGGGAAATCCCCAGTGACCATGCACACACCACCCCGCCGCCAATGATGCCGCAGAGCATGGCCAGGAAGGTCAGCGCCGGCAGCGCCACCAGCAGCGCCAGTACCCGCGGCACCACCAGCAGTTCCACCGGGTCCAGTCCAAGGGTGCGCAGGGCGTCGATTTCCTCGTTGGCTTTCATGGAACCGATTTGCGCGGTGAAGGCACTGGCGGTGCGCCCGGCCATCAGGATGGCGGTCAGCAGCACGCCGAATTCGCGCAGAAAGGAAAAACCCACCAGATCGATGGTGAAGATGCTGGCGCCGAAGCGGGCCAATACCGTGGCCCCGAGAAAGGCCACTACCGCACCCACCAGGAACGTCAGCAGCGCGACGATAGGGGCGGCATCCAGGCCGGTCTGCTCGATATGCGCGACCACGGCGGTAGTGCGCCAGCGCCGGGGGCGCAGCAGGCCACGTGCCAGGGTTTCAAGGATCAGGCCGACAAAGCCCAGCAGTTGCAGGGTGTCTTGCCAGACGGTGTCGACGGCGGTACCGATGCGGCTGAGCAGTTGCACGCCTGCATTGAGTTCCGGTTCCCTGGCGGGTTCGTGAAAGTCCTGGAGCGCGCGGTGCACGGTCTGCAGCAACGCACGGCTGGGGCCGGGCAGGTGCACGGCAGTGTCGGCCAGACGGCCGAGGCGTTCGGCGCCCAGCAGTTCTACCAGCAGCGAGGCGCCCGCTGTGTCGATAGCGCCCAGTTGGTCCAGGTCGATGGGGGTGTTGTCGTCGTACTGGCTGGCCAGTTGCCGGGCAAGGCGGCGCAAGCGCGCATAGTGAGGGAGTGTCCAGTCACCGCCGATGCGCAGGCGCGGTGGCTGCGTGCTGGTGTCCAGGTGGGCTTGGCCGCCGACTGCAAGAATACTCATACCCACCGAGCTTAGACGCCTTTGTCAGGGCATGCAGGGTGATTCAGTTCCTGCGTGGTGCTCCCCTCCCGGACCTGACGAAGCTAGCGAACCGCACCACGCTGTGTCAGGCCTACCCGGCAGGTGCGCTGTCGTCGGTGACCTTGAAGCGCAGCACGCCAATCATCTGCCCGTCCTCGGTGAGGACCTGCACCTGCCACCTGCCGACCGGGTTGGGCGGCAGGTTCATCTTGTGGGTCCAGGCCCGGTAGCCTTCGTCGCGGCCGCCATGAATGTCCAGGGCGATGCGGTCCACTTCCTGGCCATTGAATTTCCACACGTGGTAGATGCGCTCTTGCAGGCCACGAGGTGCGTTGATTGCCGTGTAGGCATACAGACCGTTGGCGCGCACCTGGCTGGCGGCGACGTTCTTGATGCTGTCGCCCGGGGTGCGCTTGGCGTTGTCCAGGTCCAGGGTCACCGCCGATTCAGTTATCCACAAGGTGGCCGGTGGTACCCAGGAGCGCATCATCCAGCCTGCCCCACCCACGGCGGCCGTCACCAGCACCAGGGCCACGGCCCGGCGCCAATGGTTGACCGGGAAGCTGGCCGCCAGGCTCGGGGCCGAGAGCAGCATGGCGATACCCAGTGCCCACTCATAGCTTTGCGAGGTGGTCAGGTGAAGGATGACCGGCAGCGCCGTGAGCAGCACCGCGAACAGCGTCAGTGTATGCAGCGCCAGGAACAGCCAGCGGCGTGGCGCCACGAACCGGTAATAGATGGGGTCGGTGATCGAGGCCAGGCCCGCCAGGCCCAGCAGCCCGGTGAACACCAGTTGGCCGCTGTTCCAGGTGGTGGTGGTGTAGAAAAACGGCAGTACGAAGAACAGACTTTCCTGGTGGATCTGCTGAGTGGCATAACGCAGCAGCGGTTCCGGGATCTCGCGCTTGAAGCGGCGGCTGAACCAGCGCGTGGCGCTCTGCTCGAACATCAGCCATACCCAGCTGACCAGCATCAGCACCGCTATCCAACTGGCCAGCTTGGCCTGGCGGTCGACCAGAATGAAGCTGGCGATGCCCGTCACGAAGCCGCCCAGGGCGATGACGCCCGGGTAGCGTTTGACGAGTTCGATAAGGCGCAGGATCAGCTTGGGCATTTCGGCATTCTTGGCAGGTGCATGAAAATCGCCGCCAAGGATACCCACTTACCTGCGCGATTGCGCGGCTAGCGGTGCTTGAGGCGCCAGGTGGCCCAGCCCAGCAGAAGCAGCGCCAGCAGCACCGCGGCACCCACCGCCAGGCTGTAGAGCTGGTCGTAGCTGAGCAATGGTTGTTCGATGCGTACATAGCCGCGGCTCGCGAATACCTGGCGCATGGCGGCGTCGGCCTGGGCCAGGGTGACCTTTTTCAAATCCCTGGTGGGGTCTTCGAAGCGACCCTTTTCGTAGGTGGGCAGGGCATTCCAGTAAAAGTCGGCCAGCTGGCTGTTGCCCTGCACGCTCCAGGCCTGGCGCGAGATGGCAGCCTGGCGCAAGCGCTCGAAGGTGGCACTCTCCAGGCCGTCTTTCTTGAGCCGGGCGATCATGTTGGCCACCAGGGTGCGGGCCCGGTCGACGTCAGCGCGGTCCAAGTCGGCATTGAGGCTCAGCAGTCCGGTATCACCCAGGGCTTCACGCTGGCTCCATGGGCCGTAGGACAATTCGTGGTCCAAGCGCAGTTCCTTGTACAGCGCCCATTCCATGTAGACCTGCACCAGGTCGAGGGCGGCATCGGGAACCTGGTCGTCCAGCGAGGGCTCGGGGAAGAACCAGTGCAGCTTGGCACCGTCTCCGAGCCAGCCGTGGGTGAGGTTGCGCTCGTACAGCGCGCTGTGCAGCGTGACGGGAATGTCCGGATGGTCGGTCGGCTTGATGGCCGCGAGGCTCGCCCAGGTACGCTCGAGGTACGCGGGCAAGAGCTTGTCGAGCCCGCCGACAATGATCAGGGTCATGTTGTTGGGGGCGTACCAGTCCTTGCGCACTGTCTCGACCTGTTCCAGGGTCATGTCGCGCACGGGCGAGCGTTCGCTGCACTTGAGCCCCAGTTCGGTGGCCAGTTGGTCACTGGCAGCGTGGCCTACCCCCTGCTTGTCCAGCCAGCGCTGCAGGTGCGAATAGTGGCCGCCGTCCTCGCGCTCGACGATACGCCGGGAAATGTCCAAGGCTTTCTGGTCGATATGGGTCTGGGTGACCACCTCCAGTAGCAGGTCGAGCACCTTGCGCTGATTGGCGGCGGGGGCCTCGATCACGAAGGTGGTGTCGCTGTCGCTGGTAAAGGCGTTCCATTCGCCGCCCAAGGCCTGCATGCGCTCTTCCAGCCCGCCTTCACCACTGCCGTCGATACCGCTGAACAGCAAGTGCTCCAGCAAGTGCGGCAGCTCACGCCGGTTACAGGGAAAATCGTCGAACCCTACCCCCACCACCAGGCGGATGGCCACGTGGCCGCGGTCGTCCCCTGGTTTCATCAGCACCTGCAGGCCATTGGGCAACAGGTAGCCTTCTACCTTGAAACGGTCCAGCGCCTGACTTTGAGCGCAGGTGAACAATAGGCAAAGCAACAGCAGACAACGCATGGGAAGCTTCCTGCGGGAACCGGCTCAGACTGTGGAACAGACTGCCGCAGGCAGCGGACGTTCAAGGTGAGTGCGCATTGTCGGGTACCGCGTCGGCTTCCAGGGCTCCGGTATCGAGGGTTTCCAGCACCACATAGGCACTGCCGCAGAACAGCGAGTTCAGCCGTTTCATGTCGGCGATCAGTTCCAGGTGCAGCGAGCTGGTTTCAATGCTTTGTACCACTTTGCGCTGCAGGCGGCTCACATGGGCATGGGCCAGGCGCCGTTCCTGGGCACGGAAGCGACGCTTTTCGCGCAACAGTTGGCGGGCGCTCTCCGGGTCGCCGCTGAGGAACACCGACAGGCCCAGGCGCAGGTTGGCCATCAACTGGCTGTGCAGGGTGGCCAGTTCTTCCAGGCCAATGTCGGAGAACTCGCGGCGCTGGGCGGTTTTCTGCTGCTGAATCTTGCGCAGCATGCGCTCGATCAGGTCGCTGGCCAGCTTGAGGTTGATGGCCAGTTCGATGATTTCCGCCCAGCGCCGGCTGTCCTGTTCGCTGAGGTCTTCCCGGGGCATTTGCGCGAGGTACAGCTTGACCGCGCTGTAGAGAACTTCCACGTCTTCGCCTTGGGTGCGCACAGCCTGGTTGACGGCGGTCTGGCTGCCGCGCAGCACGTTGAGCAAGGCGCCGAGCATACTGTCCACCAGGTCGCCGATGCGCAGGGTTTCACGCACCGCGTTGGCCAGTGCCAGGCTCGGCGTGTCCAGGGCGGTGAGGTCCAGGTGGCGGGGTTTGGCGCCGCCGTTGACGTCTTCACGCTCGGGCAGCAGCCAGATGCACAGCTTGGACATGGGCCCCACGGTGCCCAGCATCAGCAGGCAGCGCACGGTGTTGTAAAGCAGGTGGAAGCCGATCACCAGGCTGGTGGGGTCATAGGTCAGGGTGTCCATCCAGCGGGCCAGCGGGTCGAGTACTGGCACGATCAGCAGCAGGCCGATCAGCTTGTACAACAGGCTGCCCAGCGCTACCTGGCGGCCAGCGGTGTTCTGCATGCTGGTGGACAGGAACGCCAGCATGCCGCTGCCGATGTTGGCGCCTATCACCAGCCCGATGGCTACCGGCAAGCTGATGACCCCAGCTTCGGCCAGGGTGGCGGTCAGCAGCACGGCCGCCAGGCTGGAGTAGGAGATCATCGCGAACAACGCGCCGACGAGGGCGTCGAGCAGGATATCGCCGGTCAACGAGGCGAACAGTACCTTCACGCCCTGGGCATGGGTGATGGGGGCGGCGGCTTCAACGATCAGTTGCAGCGCCAGCACGATCAGGCCCAGGCCAATGCCGACACGGCCCATCTGGCCCACCCGCGTCTGCTTGCGCGACAGGAAGAAGATCACCCCGAGGAAAATCAGCAGCGGTGATAGCCACGACAAGTCGAACGTCAGCACCCGCGACATCAGCGCGGTACCCACGTCGGCGCCGAGCATGATCACCAGGGCCGGTGTCAGGGTCATCAGCCCCTGGCCGACGAACGACGTGGTGAGCATGGCGGTGGCGTTGCTGCTTTGCACCACGGCGGTCACCAGAATGCCGGCGATGAATGCCAGCGGCCGTTTGGACATGTTCTGGCTCAACAAGCGTCGCAGGTTGGAACCGTACACGCGCAGGATGCCCGTACGCACGATGTGCGTGCCCCAGATCAGCAGCGCCACTGCCGAGAGCAAATTGAGCAGGGTCAGCATGGAAGGCCCCCTGTGGAAGGTCCCCGTGAATGGGGAAGGTTGAAATTGCAGCGGTGTGGCTCGTTATCGAAAAATCTTTTATGCCACGCCTACTTAAGCTTTAGTCGGCCATGGGCCGTAGCGCCAGCATGGCACAGCAAAAGCTCACTTTGAAACAAAACTGTCATATTTGCCTCGACCAGCGCCCACTGTGGAACCGCTGAATTGCCCGGTCAGGGCAGGATCAGCCCGCCCGCCGCTTTGTGCAGCGTGCGCAGGTGGTCGGCTACCACCTTGATGTTGGCTTCGGTGGCGGTGATCTCGGCGTTGCGCTTGGGCTCGAGCAAGGCTCGCACTTCCTTGTCCAGGTCCACACTCAAAGTCTGCAGTTGCTTCTGGCGTTCCGCGCTTTCGGACTCCAGGCGCTTGAACTCGTTCTGCTGGGGCAGGCCGTAGCCGCCGCTGTCCAGCAGTTCGGCCGGGCGGCTGAGGAAGCCGCTATTGGCCAGCATGGCCTGCAAGGTCTTGTTGGCATTGACCAGGCTGGCGTCGTTGGCGGCGCGGCCATTGAGGTAGCGCTGCTTGACCTCATCCTGGGCCAACAGCAACTGGCGGCGCAGGCTGGCTTGCTCCAGCAGCAGCAAGGCGGCGCTGGTGCGCAGGTCGGCCTTGGCGAACCATGGCTGGCGCTCCTTGGGTTCCAGTGCCATCCAGTCCTCGACCTTGGCCTGGGGGATGGGCAACTGCTGCTTGAGGATGTCGAACATCGCCTGGTAGCGGTCGCGGTAGGAGTCGAAGCGGTAGCCCAGGCGCAGGGCTTCACGCGGGTCCTTGAGGACGCTGGTGTCGGCGATGCCGCGAGCCTCCATCACCTGCAACAGACCGTTGGGCACGATACTGTCCAGGTCGTCGAACTTGGGGTTGTGGGTGCCGGCCCGCAACAGTTTCAGGGTTTCTACCGCGCAGTTGTTGGAGACGAAATAGTAGTTGCCGTCATAGCTCCAGTGCATTTCGGCGGCGTGGCGCACCAATGAGTCGATCTCGTTACGGGTCAGCTTCAGGGGTACCGAGGCCAGGCTGCGCAGTTCAGTCTTGGTGTACTCGTCGATTACCTGGCCCAGCGGCAGCACGAACAGCCGCGACGGGTAACCGCCGGTCAGGCCGCTCCAGGTCGACAACTGCACGTCATTGACGAAGGCCCGGTATGACAACACCAGGCTGCGGTCCAGGTCCAGGCGGCAGTCGGGCCCCCGTGGGCGCCCCGGGGCGCAGATCACCAGGCGCAGCATGCTGTGGCCCCAGCGGCTGACCCAGTTCTGGTTGGCCTCGGCCAACAGGTAGTCCACTTCGTAGACACGCTCGGGGTCGATGCTGCCCAGCGGTGTGCGGCCGAAGTCGTTGCCGGCGTTGAGAAATGGTAGTGCGGTCGGGCACGTAGCCGCATTGGCCGGGGCCCAGCCGAAATGATTCTTCAGGTACTCGTACAGTTCCGGGCGTCGGCAGCCGTACTCGGGGTCCAGGAGGAAGTACTCCATGTTGACCGCGACGAATTCCAGCGGGTCGGTGACTTCGTAGATGTCAGGGCTGCGCACGATTTGCCGGTTTGGCTCATTGCGCTCTCCGCGCTGGCCTACCGATTGCGGCCAGCCGGCCAGGTCCAGCAGGCGTGGGTCATCGCTGAGCGTGAAGCGGCGGTCGGTCTGGCCCCGGCATTCACCAGGCAGGCCCACTTCGCCGAGGCTCGAACTGTAACGCTTGCAACGGTTGAACAGGGCGCGGTCGGCATCGGGCCACAGGCGGGCGCGATCGTAGATATGGGTGAGTTCGTGCAGCACCGTCGCCAGCAGCTCTTCTCGCACCGTGCCGTGGGGGCGATGGGTCTGGGTGGTGGCCGCCGTGCCGTCGGTCAGGCTGGGCAGCAGCTTGACGTTGAGGTCCAGGCTGGCCACCGCTGCCGCTTGCCCGTAGGCGTTATCGGGCATGTGCGATGACCAGTCGACCTCGATGGTGCGGTCCAGCCGCTGCTTGAAGCTGGGCGGCAGGTCGGCCATGGCCTCATCGAGCAGCGCCTGGCTGGCCTGTTGCTGTTGCGCCGTGAGCCCTTCGGCCTGCAGGCGCAGGTGCAACGCTGCTTGTGCACTATTGCCGGCCAGCAACAGCGCACAGGTCATTAGCCAGGCGCCGAGCCACCTCACAGTGCGAGGATGGCCTGCGCGAGTTCCTGGTCACTGGCGTCCTTGGCTTCCGGCACCTGGGTGCGCAGGGCGACAAACGCCGCCTCCAGTTGTGCGCCACGGATGTTGCCGTTGCTGGCCACGTAGCTGGCGGCGTCGTCCTGGGCCTCGCGTACCACTTTCGAATCGCGGATCGAGGTGGTGGTGTCGGAGGTGAAGTTGATCGAGCGGTTCGACGCGTGAACGATCATGTTGCTGGTTTGCTGCAGGGTATGCGCCGAGGCCACATCAGCCAGCAACAGCAGGCCGAGGGTGGCGGCAATCAACGGGGTACGCATGGGGGGTGTCTCCAAAAGACAGATATCAATTATTGGACGAGAATTGCCTGCGCCAGTTCAAGGTCGCTGGCGTGAAGCCCAGCGTGGTGCTGGCGCAGGTAGCTGAGCGCCGACTCCAGTCGGGCACCCTGGATCTGGCCGTCCGTGGCGACATAGGCAGCCGCGTCATCCTGGGCGGCACGCACCAGCTTGCGGTCGAACGGCGCGGTGGTCACCTGGCTGGTGACGTAGCCGCTCATGACCACCCCCTGGGTGGTGGTGTCGAAGGCCTGGGCCTGGCCGCACCAGGCGCCCAGCAACAATGTCGCGGCAAGGAAACCGCGGGAAAACGGAAAACGCATAGGTCGTCAAACTACCGGGTTGGCGAACACGAGATCAGATGGCGGCGATGGCTTGGGCCAGTTGCGCATCGGAGGCCTGCAAGGCCGGGTTCTGTTGGCGAATGTAGGCGAACGCGCTTTCCAGGCGGGCGCCACGGATCGAACCGTTGGTGGCCACGAAGCTGGCGGCGTCGTCACGGGCCTGCAGCACGATCTTCTTGTCGCGCAGCGAAGCGGTGGCGTCGGAAGTGGCATCGCTGGTGGCCGCCGTTGCCCGAACCAGGGTATCGGTCGTCACGACGAAACTGGAAGCATGCGCGCCGCAGGACAGGGCCAGCAGCAGCGAAGCACCAAGCAGACGGGAACGGAACATGGTCAATCTCCTGATCGGGCAAGGGTAAAAGCGCAACACTTTACCTCAGACGCGCGTTGTACCGGCCGCGTTACGTCGCGGGTTCACGCGCATGTCAGACAATTGTTGCCGATTTAGTTCCTGGCGTGGAGATCTGAAACAGGAAGTTTCATAAAATCCGGACTGTACCGGTAGTTTTTTGAATTTGTTTAACTGTTCTACTCGGCGTCAACGGCCGGAAACGACAAAGCCCGCTGCAGTTGCCGGCAGCGGGCTTCGATCGGAATTCAATGTGCTGGCGAACAGCGGCCAGCCAGGCCTTGCATTAACGCCAGAACGGCTTGCTCAGCTCTTCGCAACGCTGTGCTTCGCTGATACCAGCGTCGGCCAGCAGGCGGGCATCCAGACGGGCCAGTTGGTGGCGGCTGGCGATGCGGCGCTGCCACAGCATCAGGTTGCTGATAACGCGCAGTGGGAACGAAGTACGGCTTTCTTCGGAGCTGTTCTGGAAAAGCAGGTCGGAACTGAGTGTACGTTCCATGGTTGACATCCTTCCGCTTGTGGCGGGCTTGGCTAGTTGGTTTCTACTGGTGCCAATGATCCTCCTGCACAGTCAAGATTTGCAGGCACAGTTCATTTGTATTGTGAGGGTTCAGTTAACTGTTTAGCGCCACTGTTTGACCGAAAATGAGGCCAACTGTATTGGTCAGCACCCGAATGGTGCATTTTTGATCAATTCCACGGATTTTGCGGGGGCTAAGGCGGGATTTCTACCGGTACAGCAGTACAGATTTAGATTGAAACTTCGAACAGTCCGGCAACTGATGCGGTGAAATCCTGCACCAGCTGCCTGCTGCCATGTTTTACACCGCCAGCATGCGCCCGGTTTCTTCCAGGTTGCTGTGCCATTGCAGGGCATCGCGCAGGATGTGCGGGGTATGGCCACCACGGGCACAGGCCGCTTCGAAGTATTCGTTCAGCGCGGCGCGGTAGCTTGGGTGCACACAGTTGTCGATGATCGCCCGTGCGCGCTCGCGCGGCGCCAAGCCACGCAGGTCGGCCAGGCCGATTTCGGTGACCAGGATGTCTACGTCATGCTCGGTATGGTCCACGTGGCTGACCATGGGCACGACGCTGGAAATGGCGCCGCCTTTGGCGATGGACTTGGTCACGAAGATCGCCAGGTGCGCGTTGCGGGCGAAGTCACCCGAACCACCGATGCCGTTCATCATTCTGGTGCCGCACACATGGGTGGAGTTGACGTTACCGTACAGGTCGAACTCCAGTGCGGTGTTGATACCGATGATGCCCAGGCGACGAATCACTTCCGGGTGGTTGGAGATTTCCTGCGGGCGCAGTACCAGGCGCGACTTGTAGCGGTTGAAGTCGCTGAACACTTCGGCGTGCTTCTTCGCCGACAGGGTCATGGAGCTGCCCGAGGCGAACTCCAGCTTGCCAGCGTCGAACAGGTCGAAGGTCGAGTCCTGCAGTACTTCGGAGTACATGGTCAGGTTCTCGAACGGCGAATCCACCAGGCCGCACATCACTGCATTGGCAATGGTGCCGATACCTGCCTGCAGCGGCATCAAGCTGTTGGTCAGCCGGCCTTCGGCCACTTCGCTCTTGAAGAAGGCCACCAGGTGGTCGGCGATGGCCTGGGTGTCCGCATCCGGCGGCAGCACGGTGGAAGGCGAGTCCGGCTGGTTGCTGATCACGATGCCGACGATCTTGGCGGGGTCGATCTTCACTGCGCCGCTGCCGATGCGCGTGTCAGACTTGAGCACAGGGATCGGCAGGCGCGTCGGCCGGTAGCTGGGGATGTAAACGTCGTGCAGGCCCTCGAGCTCCAGGGGCTGCGACAGGTTGATCTCGACGATCACTTCCTTGGCCAGAATGGCGAAGCTGGCGGAGTTGCCCACGGAGGTGCTGAGCACCAGGTGGCCTTCCTCGGTGATGGCCACGCATTCGATCACGGCCAGGTCCACCGGCTTGATCTGGCGGTTGCGCAACTGCTCGACGGTGTCGGACAGGTGCTGGTCGATGAACATCACCTTGCCGTCGTTGATGGCCTTGCGCAGGGTGCTGTCGACCTGAAACGGCAT
Organism: Pseudomonas sp. RIT-To-2; assembly: GCF_029623465.1. Taxonomy (NCBI): domain Bacteria; kingdom Pseudomonadati; phylum Pseudomonadota; class Gammaproteobacteria; order Pseudomonadales; family Pseudomonadaceae; genus Pseudomonas; species Pseudomonas sp. RIT-To-2. Next base: position 19,001 of record NZ_JAPYKM010000054.1, read on the forward strand.
GCGCCGCGCGAGTACGCCGGCTTCGGTCAGTTGCTTGTCCAGGTCGTTGCCCAGGCTGGCGCCGGTCATCAGGGTGATCTGCAGTGGCGTCTGCTTGGCGCGTTCGGCCAATGCATGGGGAACGGCCTTGGCTTCGCCGGCGCGGGTGAAGCCGCTCATGCCGACGGTCATGCCATCCTTGATCAGTCCAGCGGCATCAGCCGCACTCATCACCTTGCTGTGCAAGGCGTCCAAGCGGATACGGTCACGGTACATGTGTTGTTATCTCAGGTAACGAAGGCTGTGCGCAGTCTAGTGATTTCAGGAAAATTCGTCCCACGACTTAGGTCGTAAGCCATCAGGCAGGCGATAGGTGGCCCTTGTGGGAGCAAAGGCATGGCTTTCACAGGGAGGTTAACCAGGCTGCAAATAAAAACCCCAGCCTAACCAGCGCCGGGGTTTTGGGTATTGCGGTGGATCAAGCCGTCATTCGACAGCCTTGACCATGTCTTCGATGACTTTCTTGGCGTCGCCGAAGACCATCATGGTCTTGTCCAGGTAGAACAGTTCGTTGTCCAGGCCGGCGTAGCCGCTGGCCATCGAGCGCTTGTTGACGATGATGGTCTTGGCCTTGAAGGCTTCCAGGATCGGCATGCCGGCGATGGGCGACTTGGGGTCGTTCTTGGCGGCCGGGTTGACCACGTCGTTGGCACCCAGCACCAGCACCACGTCGGCCTGGCCGAACTCGGAGTTGATGTCGTCCATCTCGAACACCTGGTCGTACGGCACTTCGGCTTCAGCCAGCAACACGTTCATGTGGCCAGGCATACGGCCAGCCACCGGGTGAATCGCGTACTTCACGGTCACGCCGTTGTGGGTCAGCTTCTCGGTCAGTTCTTTCAGCGCGTGCTGGGCACGTGCCACTGCCAGGCCGTAGCCGGGAACGATGATCACGGTGTCGGCATTGGTCAGCAGGAAGGTAGCGTCGTCAGCCGAGCCGGATTTCACCGGGCGAGCCTCCTTGGTACCGGCAGGGCCGCCCACGTCGGTCGCGCCGCCGAAGCCGCCGCCAATCACGTTGAAGAACGAACGGTTCATGGCCTTGCACATGATGTACGACAGGATCGCACCCGACGAACCCACCAGCGAGCCGGCGATGATCAGCATCGAGTTGTTCAGCGAGAAGCCGATACCGGCTGCCGCCCAGCCCGAGTAGCTGTTGAGCATCGACACCACCACCGGCATGTCGGCGCCGCCGATCGGGATGATGATCAGCACGCCCATCACGAACGCCAGGGCCAGCATCAGCGCGAAGGCACCGTAGTTGCCGGTGAACATGAAGGTCAGGCCCAGGGCCAGTGTCGCCAGGCCCAATACCAGGTTCAGCTTGTGCTGGCCGGCGAACACCACCGGGGCACCCTGGAACAGGCGGAACTTGTACTTGCCCGACAGCTTGCCGAAGGCAATCACGGAGCCGGAGAAGGTGATGGCACCGATGGCCGCGCCCAGGAACAGCTCCAGGCGGTTACCGGTAGGAATGGCGTCGCCCAGGGCCGGGACGATACCCAGCGACTGTGGCTCGACCACCGCGGCGATGGCGATGAACACCGCGGCCAGGCCGATCATGCTGTGCATGAAGGCGACCAGCTCAGGCATCTTGGTCATTTCCACGCGCTTGGCCATGATGGAGCCGGCAGTGCCGCCCACCAGCAGGCCGACGATCACGTAGGCGATGCCGCCGGTGGCCAGCTCTGCGCCCAACTTGTAGATCAGGCCCACGGTGGTCAGCACGGCCAGGGTCATGCCCAGCATGCCGAACAGGTTGCCGCGACGCGACGTGGTCGGGTGCGACAAGCCCTTGAGTGCCTGGATGAAGCAGATCGAGGCAACAAGGTACAGAAGGGTGACGAGGTTCATGCTCATGTTACTTTTTCACCTCGGCGGACGCTTTCGGCGCCTTCTTCTTGAACATTTCCAGCATGCGGCGCGTCACCAGGAAACCACCGAATACGTTCACGGCTGCCAGGGCCACGGCCAGGGTGCCCATGATCTTGCCCAGCGGGGTCACGGTCAGGGCGGCTGCCAGCATGGCACCGACGATGACGATGGCGGAAATGGCGTTGGTCACGGCCATCAGTGGGGTGTGCAGCGCGGGTGTCACGTTCCAGACCACGTGGTAGCCGACGTAGATCGCCAGCACAAAGATGATCAGGTTGTAGACGCCGTGGGAGATCAGCATGTCTTCCATTGTTTTTATCCTCAGCCGTTCTTGCGGATGACTTGGCCGTCGCGGCACATCAGGCACGCGGCGACGATGTCGTCTTCAAGGTTGATCGTGAACTGGCCGTCCTTGTCGAACACCAGCTTCATGAAGTCCAGCAGGTTGCGTGCGTACAGCGCCGAGGCATCGGCACCGACCATGGCCGCCAGGTTGGTGGGGCCGCAAATGATCACGCCGTTTTCAACCACTACCTGATCGGCCACGGTCAGCGGGCAGTTGCCGCCTTGTGCCGCGGCCAGGTCGATGACCACGGAGCCCGGCTTCATCTGCGCGACGGTTTCGGCGCTCAGCAGGGTCGGCGCCTTGCGGCCTGGGATCAGGGCGGTGGTGATGACGATGTCCGAAGCCTTGGCGCGTTCGTGAACCGCCTGGGCCTGGCGCTGCATCCAGCTGGCGGGCATCGGGCGGGCATAACCGCCAACGCCTTCGGCGCATTCACGCTCTTCATCGGTTTCGTACGGCACATCGATGAACTTGGCGCCCAGCGACTCGATCTGCTCCTTCACCGCGGGGCGCACGTCCGAGGCCTCGATCACCGCGCCCAGGCGTTTGGCCGTGGCGATGGCCTGCAGGCCCGCAACGCCAGCGCCCAGAATCAGTACACGGGCAGCCTTCACGGTACCGGCGGCGGTCATCAGCATGGGCATGAAGCGCGGGTAGTGATGGGCCGCCAGCAGCACGGCCTTGTAGCCGGCGATGTTGGCCTGGGAGCTCAGCACGTCCAGGCTCTGGGCGCGGGAAGTACGCGGGGCAGCTTCCAGGGCGAAGGCAGTGATGCCGCGCTCGGCCATCTTGGCGATGGTTTCGTTGTTGAACGGGTTGAGCATGCCGACCAGAACGGTGCCGCTCTTGATCTGCGCCAGTTCGGCGTCGTTGGGGGCAACCACCTTCAGAATCAGCGCGGCACCGAAGGCATCGGCAGCGCTGCCAATGCTCGCGCCGGCGGCTTCATAGGCACTGTCGGTCACGCTGGCATTGATGCCCGCGCCACTTTGCACCGTGACCTTGTGGCCTTGGGCGATCAGTTTCTTGATGGTTTCCGGGGTTGCAGCAACCCGTGTTTCGCCCGTCTGGGTTTCGAGAGGAACACCAATGTGCACGTCAAATCTCCTGCTTGATCTTATTGAGTTAACCAGCGCACTTCGGATGGCACAGCTGGGGCGGCCGATCAGCACGATCCCGCCTGAATTCGGGCGGGGCGCGGCATTTTGCAGGCGTTATCGCAGCCCTTCAACCAGTTATGAAAGGTGACGGACGAAACACTACAAGTCACCCTGTGACCGATTGCCGCAACATGCCAGTCGCAGCCCCGGTAGATCGGGCTTTCCCGCTATTTCGTAAGGTTTTAATATTTTTTTACATTGCTCCCCTGAATAGCCATCGACAGCGCCAAAAACAAGCTGTAGGCCATGTAGAACGGGGTGTTCAGCAAATTTTACATCGCACCGTTACAGTATTTCTGAAAACGACATTTTCTTATATCTGTAGGTTTGAAATAAAACTCACTACATGGTTAATTTTTGAGATTATCGTTGGTGATCAGTTACATAGCTCATCGCCTCAGCTACCAGCCAGTCCCTGAAAGCCTTCAGCGATGCCGATTCGACTTTCCGCTCCGGAATCATCAGGTGGTACGCCTTGTGACTGGCCAGGGCATGGGGGTTGGCAACCACCAGCCTGCCCTCCTCCAACTCCCGCTGAATCAGGAATGGCGGGATAAGGGCAACGCCCATCTCGTGCATCGCTGCCTGGGAAAGCATGGAGAATAGTTCATAGCGCGGGCCTGTCATGTCGCGGCTGATGCTCAGGCCCAGGCTGTTGAACCACTGGCGCCATGCGTATGGCCGGGTGGTCTGCTGCAACAGCGGTAGCCGGGCTATGAGGGTTGCATCGAGGTGGCCTTCGGTGCCCAGCAGCGCGGGGCTGCATACGGGTACCGGGTTTTCCCCCATCAAGCGGTGGGCCTGGGTGCCGGACCAGTCGGCATCGCCGAAATAGATAGCGGCATCGAATGCGGTGTCGGCGAACAGGAACGGCCGGGTGCGGTTGGTGAGGTTGACGGTGACCTGCGGGTGGCGGTGCTGGAAGTCTTTCAAGCGCGGCAGCAACCACTGGGTGCCGAAGGTAGGCACCACGGCCAGCTCGATCACGTTGGCGCCCTGGTGGCCCATCACCGACAAGGTATCGCGCTCAACGGCGTCCAGTTGCGCTGCCACGCGTCGGCTGTAGGAAAGGCCGGCTTCCGTGAGCTTCACCCCACGCCGGGAGCGCTGGAACAGCTCCACATTGAGGAAGCCTTCCAGGCTGCCTATCTGTCGGCACACGGCCCCTTGGGTGAGGGACAGTTCCTGGGCGGCCTTGGTGAAACTCTCGTGACGGGCAGCGGCTTCAAAGCACACCAATGCGGTAGTGCTGGGGATCTTGCGACGCATGTACGGCTACCTCACTGATGGAGGCGCTTATTGGGCTTTTTCCGCCTCTCGGAGTGAGAAATTAGCACAACAGCGTGCGAAATCCTCGGTTGTCCCCTGCCCTCGCGGCGCCTAGGCTCAATACACATCTATTGACCTGCCATAAGGAACCGCCATGGGCGCCAAGGCCAGCTTCAACTGGATCGACCCCCTGCTGCTCGACCAGCAGCTCACCGAAGAAGAGCGAATGGTGCGCGACAGCGCCTACCAGTTCGCCCAAGGCAATTTGGCGCCGCGGGTGCTTGAAGCGTTCCGCCACGAAAAGACCGACCCGGCCATTTTTCGCGAAATGGGCGAAGTCGGCTTGCTGGGCGCCACTATTCCCGAGCAATACGGGGGCAGCGGCCTGAACTACGTGTGCTATGGCCTGATCGCCCGCGAAGTGGAGCGCGTCGACTCGGGCTACCGTTCGATGATGAGCGTGCAAAGCTCCCTGGTCATGGTGCCCATCAATGAATTCGGCACTGAAGCACAGAAACAGAAGTACCTGCCCAAACTGGCCAGCGGCGAATGGATCGGCTGCTTCGGCCTTACCGAACCCAACCACGGTTCCGATCCGGGTGCCATAATCACCCGCGCCCGTTCCGTGGAAGGCGGCTACCGCCTGACCGGCAGCAAAATGTGGATCACCAACAGCCCCATCGCCGATGTGTTCGTGGTGTGGGCCAAGGACGACGCTGGCGATATTCGCGGCTTCGTGCTGGAGAAAGGCTGGCAAGGCCTCAGTGCGCCGGCGATCCACGGCAAGGTCGGCTTGCGGGCTTCCATTACCGGCGAGATCGTGATGGACAACGTGTTCGTGCCCGAAGAAAACATCTTTCCGGATGTGCGTGGCCTCAAGGGCCCGTTCACCTGCCTGAACTCCGCCCGCTATGGCATCTCCTGGGGAGCGCTGGGTGCCGCGGAGTTCTGCTGGCACACGGCGCGCCAGTACACCCTCGACCGCCAGCAGTTCGGCCGACCCCTGGCGGCCAACCAGCTCATCCAGAAAAAACTGGCCGACATGCAGACCGAAATCACCCTCGCCCTGCAGGGCTGCCTGCGCCTGGGCCGCATGAAGGACGAAGGCACCGCCGCGGTGGAAATCACCTCGATCATGAAGCGCAACTCCTGCGGCAAGTCCCTGGACATCGCGCGCATGGCCCGCGACATGATGGGCGGCAATGGCATCTCGGACGAGTTCGGCGTGGCTCGCCATCTGGTCAACCTGGAGGTGGTGAACACCTATGAAGGTACCCATGACGTGCACGCGCTGATCCTCGGCCGCGCACAGACCGGCATCCAGGCGTTCTATTAATAGAGGGAGCCGGGCCATGGGTGCGTTGTCACATCTGCGGGTACTGGATCTGTCGCGTGTACTGGCCGGCCCTTGGGCGGGGCAGATACTCGCCGATCTCGGCGCCGAGGTCATCAAAGTGGAGCGCCCGGGCAACGGCGATGACACCCGGGCCTGGGGGCCGCCCTTCCTAAGGGATGCGGAAGGCGAGAACACCAGCGAAGCGGCGTATTACCTGTCGGCCAACCGCAACAAGCAATCGGTGACCATCGACTTCACTCAGCCCGAGGGCCAACGACTGGTGCGCGAGCTGGCGGCGAAGTCCGATATCGTCATCGAGAACTTCAAGGTCGGCGGCCTGGCAGCCTATGGCTTGGATTACGCCGCGCTGAAGGCGGTGAACCCCGAGCTGATCTATTGCTCCATCACCGGCTTCGGTCAGACCGGGCCTTACGCCAAGCGCGCTGGCTATGACTTCATGATTCAGGGGCTGGGCGGCCTCATGAGCCTGACGGGCCGCCCGGAAGGCGAAGAGGGAGCAGGCCCGGTAAAAGTGGGCGTGGCACTGACCGATATTCTCACCGGCCTTTATTCCAGCGTGGCGATCCTGGCCGCCCTCGCCCACCGTGACCAGCACGGCGGCGGCCAGCATATCGACATGGCGCTGTTGGATGTGCAGGTTGCCTGCCTGGCCAACCAGGCCATGAACTACCTCACCACGGGCGTGGCACCGAAACGGCTGGGCAATGCGCACCCTAATATAGTGCCGTACCAGGACTTCCCGACTGCCGATGGTGACTTCATCCTCACCGTGGGCAACGACAACCAGTTCCGCAAATTCGCCGAAGTGGCCGGTGAGCCGCAATGGGCGGACGACCCGCGCTTTCTCACCAATAAGCTGCGGGTGGCGCACCGTGCCGAGCTGATCCCGTTGATTCGTCAAGCCACGGTATTCAAGACCACAGCCCAATGGGTATCGGCGCTGGAGCGGGCGGGTGTGCCGTGTGGGCCTATCAATGACCTTTCCCAGGTGTTCGCTGACCCGCAGGTGCAGGCAAGGGGCTTGGCAGTGGCAATGCCCCATGGGTTGGCGGGGGTGGTACCGCAAGTGGCCTCGCCTATTCGGCTATCGGAAACCCCGGTGGAGTACAGGTGTGCGCCGCCGTTGCTCGGGGAGCATACGGGAGAGGTGTTGATGCGGGTGCTTGGCGTGGGTGAGGAGGCTTTGCAGAGGTTGAGGGGGGATGGGGTTGTTTGAGGTTGGGGGGGATATATAGGTGTCGGTTGCGGGAGGTGTTTGTTTGGGAGATTGGATGAAGGCCACTAGGCACATGTCTCGGGCTTTCTGGCGCCCTTGAGATCGAGCGCCGCCCGCGGGCCTTGCTGCACCGCCACAGATCTCCAGCGAACAAACAAGGCGGACCAGGTAATGGCACAGACATAACTGGCCCGAAACAGATGTG
>NZ_JAPYKM010000055.1:0-25968 GCF_029623465.1 Pseudomonas sp. RIT-To-2
CGCAGGTCGATCCCGAACAGATCAAGATCACCCGCCTGTTCCCTACCCCGATCGCCGCTTTGCAGCACCCCGATTTCGAGAACCTCAACGCGCGTCTCAAGGCGGTGATCCTGGCACGCAGCGAGTCGCATCCGGGCACTCAGCGCAGCAACCTGGGCGGCTGGCAGTCGGAAGACAATTTCGCCGACTGGGCCGGCGAGGCGGGCGCGCAGTTGATCGCCTTCGCCCAGGAGCTGGCCAACCAGTTGTCGGCGGTGAGTTCCCCCGAGCACGGCCTGATCGAAGCCCACCTGACCTGGAACTACAGCGCCTGGGCCAATATCAATCGCAAGGGCCATGCCAATTCGCTGCACGGCCACCCCGGTTCGTTCTGGTCGGGGGTGTACTGGGTCGATGATGGCGGCCGCCATGATGACCCGGACGTGGGCGGCGAACTGGAGTTCGTCGACCCGCGAGGTATCACACCGATGCTGCTCAACCCGGCGCTGCGCATGCGTATCGAAGGCTGCCTGGGCGCCGGCTCGGTGGCCACCCAGACGCCCAGGAGCGGTACCCTGCTGATGTTCCCTTCCTGGTTGCTGCACGCCGTGCGCCGCTACGACGGTGACCGGCCGCGTATCTCGGTAGCCTTCAACTTTTCGATCTAGGCTCGGCAGCCACCCGTTCCAGCCGGTCGATACCCAGGCCGCGCTGCACTTTGTGGACGCCAGCCGGTCGGTTATAAGACGCCCATAGCCATAACAGGTGCAGTGTTCCATGAAACCGATCGGCCAGTCCGGCTACGTGCAAGTGCGCGGTGCCCGCGAGCACAACCTCAAGAACGTCGATGTCGATATCCCCCGTGATGCCCTGGTGGTCTTCACCGGCGTGTCGGGGTCGGGCAAGTCTTCACTGGCCTTTGGCACCCTCTACGCCGAGGCGCAACGGCGCTACTTCGAATCGGTGGCGCCCTACGCGCGGCGCCTGATCGACCAGGTGGGGGTGCCCGACGTCGACAGCATCGACGGCCTGCCCCCGGCCGTGGCCCTGCAACAGCAACGCGGCACGCCCAGTACGCGCTCCTCGGTGGGCAGCGTGACCACCCTGGGCAGCCTGGTGCGCATGCTCTATTCGCGTGCCGGTCATTATCCTGCCGGCATGGGCATTCTGTATGCCGAGGATTTCTCGCCGAACACCCCACAGGGCGCCTGCCCCGAGTGCCATGGCCTGGGCCGGGTGTACGAGGTGAACGAACAGACCATGGTGCCAGATGACTCGCTGACCCTGCGCGAGCGCGCCGTGGCCGCCTGGCCGACCGCCTGGCAGGGGCAGAACCTGCGCGACATTCTGGTGACCCTGGGCTATGACGTCGACATTCCCTGGCGCGACCTGCCCCAGGAGCAGCGCGACTGGATTCTCTACACCGAAGAGCAACCCACGGTGCCGGTGTACGCGGGGCTGACCCCGGCCGAAACCCGCCAAGCCCTCAAACGCAAGCTGGAGCCCAGTTACCAGGGAACCTTTACCGGCGCCCGCCGCTACGTGCTGCATACCTTCACCCATTCCCAGAGCGCGCTGATGAAAAAGCGCGTCAGCCAATTCATGCGCGGCACCCTGTGCCCGCTGTGCCAGGGCAAGCGCCTGAAACAGGAGGCCCTGCAGGTGACCTTCGCCGGCCTGGATATCGGCGCGCTGTCGCAGATGCCCCTGGCGCGCCTGGCCGAAGTACTGGCCCCGCTGGCCGCCCACGGTGACCCCGGCGGCCTGTCGGTGGAAAAACACCTGGCCGCCCAGCGCCTGGCCCACGACCTGCTGCAGCGTATTCACACCCTTACCGACCTGGGCCTGGGCTACCTGGCGCTGGAGCGCAGTACACCGACCCTGTCGTCCGGCGAGCTGCAGCGCTTGCGCCTGGCCACCCAGCTCAATTCGCAACTGTTCGGCGTGATCTACGTGCTGGACGAGCCCTCGGCGGGCCTGCACCCCGCTGATGGCGAAGCCCTGTTCGATGCCCTGCAGCGGCTCAAGGCCGCTGGCAACACGCTGTTCGTGGTTGAGCATGACCTGGAGACCATGCGCCGCGCCGACTGGCTGGTGGACGTCGGCCCGGCGGCGGGCGAACACGGCGGCACGGTGCTGTTCAGCGGCCCGCCCCACGGCCTGGCCGATATCGACGAATCGCAGACCCGCCTGCACCTATATGGCGACGCCCAGCCCCTGCCGCACCCCAGGCGCAAGCCGGTGGACTGGTTGAAGCTGGCGGACGTGACGCGCAATAACCTGCGACGCCTGACGGTAGACTTTCCCCTGCACGCGTTCACGGCGGTGACCGGGGTCAGTGGCTCGGGCAAGTCGAGCCTGGTCAGCCAGGCCTTGCTGGAACTGGTGGCCGAAGCGTTGGGGCATACGCTGGCGGACGAGGACGACAGCCCCGATAACCCGCTGGAGGACGCCGCGCCGGAGACCGAATCGGGCCATATCGTCAGTGGCATGGGCGCTATCCAGCGTCTGGTGAAGGTTGACCAGACGCCGATCGGCCGCACACCCCGCTCCAACCTGGCGACCTACACCGGGCTGTTCGACCAGGTGCGCAAGCTGTTCGCGGCAACCCCCGCGGCCCGCGAGCGTGGCTTCGACGCCGGGCAGTTCTCGTTCAATGTCGCCAAGGGCCGCTGCCCGCAGTGCGAAGGCGAGGGCTTCGTCAGCGTCGAGCTGCTGTTCATGCCCAGCGTCTACGCCCCCTGCCCTACCTGCCACGGCCAGCGCTACAGCCCGCAGACCCTGGAGGTACGATGCCTGGGCCTGAATATCGCCCAGGTGCTGCAATTGACCGTGGACCAGGCGTGCGAGGTCTTTGCCGAACAGCCGCCCGTGCGCCGCGCCCTGACGGTACTGCGCGATATCGGCCTGGGCTACCTGCGCCTGGGCCAGCCAGCCACGGAGCTGTCCGGTGGCGAAGCCCAGCGCATCAAATTGGCCACCGAGCTGCAACGCGGCCAGCGCGGCGCCACCCTGTACGTGCTCGACGAACCTACCACCGGCCTGCACCCTTGCGACGTGGACCGGCTGCTGGCGCAACTCAACGGCCTGGTGGACGCCGGCAATACGGTGATCGTGGTGGAGCACGACATGCGCGTGGTAGCCCAGAGCGACTGGGTGATCGACATGGGCCCCGGGGCCGGTGACAAGGGCGGCAACGTGGTGGTCTGCGGGCGCCCGGAGAAAGTCGCCAAGGCCCGCGCCAGCCGCACGGCGCCCTACCTGGCCGCAGTGCTGGCCGGGGGCTGACGCCGGCTGAACTCTTGGCCGCCTGGGCCAGTCGACTGTGCACACTCATTGCCCAGAGGCAGGCCATGCAGATTTCCCTACAACACCAGGTGGCCCTGGTTACCGGCGCCAGTTCCGGCCTCGGGGCCGGCGCCGCCCAGGCACTGGCTGAGGCCGGCGCCGCCGTGGTGGTCAACTACAACCGCCACGCCGAGCCTGCTGAGGAACTGGCTGAACGTATTCGCGAAAACGGCGGCAAGGCCCTGGCCTTGCAGGCCGATGTGTCCCAGGAAGACCAGGTTGAAGCGCTGTTCGCGCGCACGGTGGAAACCTTTGGCGCCCTGGACATTCTGCTGGCCAATTCCGGCATGCAAAAGGACGCCGCCACCGTCGACATGACATTGGCCGACTGGAACCAGGTGCTGCAGGTCAACCTCACCGGTCAGTTCCTGTGCGCACGCGCCGCGCTGCGCCAGTTCATCAAACAGGGGCCGCGGCCCTGGGTCTCGCGGGCGCAGGGCAAGATCATCCACATGAGTTCGGTGCACCAACTGATTCCCTGGGCCGGGCACGCCAACTACGCAGCCTCCAAGGGTGCCATCGACCTGCTGATGCGCAGCATCGCCCAGGAAGTCGGTGGCCAGGGTATCCGCGTCAACGCTATCGCCCCCGGGGCGATCAGAACAGCCCTCAACCAGGACACCACCGAGGGCGACAAGGGCCGACGCCTGCTGGAATTGATTCCCCAGGGCCGCCTGGGCGAAGTCCAGGACGTGGCCAACGCGGTGGTGTGGCTGGCCTCCGATGCCTCCGACTATATCCATGGCACCACCCTGTTCATCGACGGCGGCATGAGCCTCTACCCAGGATTCAAAGACAATGGCTGAACACGCACGCAGCAGTACCCAACGCCCGATCGAAGCCCACGGCATCATCGGTGACATGCGCAGTGCCGCGCTGGTGGCCGACACCGGGGCGGTGGACTTTTTCTGCTGGCCGGACTTCGACAGCCCGTCGGTCTTCACGGCGCTGCTCGACACCCCCGACGCCGGCGTGTTCGAACTGGCGCCAGTGCTGCCGGACGCTCGTCGGCAGCAGATCTACCTGCCGGACAGCAACATCCTGCAGACCCGCTGGATTGATACGGCGTCGGTCGTGGAGGTCACGGACCTGATGCCCATCGGTGAAAACCCCGATGACACCCCGCGCCTGGTTCGACGTATCCGGGCGGTCAATGGCCAGGCCCAGGTGCGCATGCGCTGCCGGGTGCGCCACGACTACAGCCGCGCCGACACTCGGGCGCGGCTGGACGGCCAGGAGGTGTGTTTCGACGCCGATGGCCAGCCCGGCCTGCGCTTGGCGTCGTGCCAGGCGTTGCAGGTGGACGAGCACGGCTGGGCAGCGGCCGACTTCACCCTGGAGGAAGGCCAATGCGCCGAATTCATCCTGGGTGCCGAAGACGACCCGCTGGTGCGGGCCGGCCAGAGCCAGCGCTGCTTCGAGCACACCCTCAAGTACTGGCGGGACTGGTTGAGCCAGTCTCACTACCAGGGGCGCTGGCGGGAAATGGTGCACCGCTCGGCCCTGGCGCTGAAACTGCTCACCTCGCGCAAGCACGGCGGCATCATCGCGGCCCCTACGTTCGGGTTGCCAGAGCAAGCCGGTGGCGCGCGCAACTGGGACTATCGCTACACCTGGATACGTGATGCCTCGTTCACGGTCTACGCATTCATGCGCCTTGGCTTCAGCGAAGAAGCCAACGCTTATGTGCGCTGGGTGCGCGAGCGGGTCAGTGACTGCTGTCAGGAGCGCGTGGACTTGCACCTGATGTATGCCCTGGACGGGCGCCAGGAGCTGCCCGAAGAAGAGTTGTCGCACCTGGCTGGCCACGGCGGAGCCACACCGGTTCGCATCGGCAACGGTGCCTATACGCAAACCCAGCTGGATATCTATGGCGAGCTGCTGGATGCGGTGTACCTGGCCAACAAATACGGCGAGGCCATCTCCCACGAGGGCTGGCGCAACGTGCAGACCCTGGTGGACAAGGTCTGCGACCGCTGGCACCGCAAGGACGTGGGCATCTGGGAGATGCGCGGCAATGAACAGCACTTCCTGCACTCGCGGCTGATGTGCTGGGTGGCCCTGGACAGAGCCCTGCGCCTGGCGAACAAACGCTCGTTGCCCGCGCCGTTCGCTCGCTGGGACGAAGTCCGCCAGGCCATTCACGATGACATCTGGACCCACTTCTGGGACGCCGACGCTGGGCATTTCGTCCAGCACCTGGGCAGCCGCGAAGTGGATGGCGCGTTGTTGCTGATGCCGCTGGTGCGTTTCGTTGGCGCCAGCGACCCCCGTTGGCTGGCAACCCTGGCGGTGATCGAGCGCGACCTGGTGCGCGACGGCATGGTCTATCGCTACCGCGAAGCGGACGACGGCCTGGACGGCGAAGAAGGTGCCTTTACCGCCTGCAGCTTCTGGTACGTCGAATGCCTGGCCCGCGCCGGGCGGGTGGAAGAGGCGCACCTGGAGTTCGAACAGCTGCTGCGCTACGCCAACCCTTTGGGGCTCTACGCCGAAGAGTTCGACCGCCAGGGCTGCCACCTGGGCAACACCCCCCAGGCGCTGTCGCACCTGGCGCTGATCAGCGCGGCGAGTTTTCTGGACAGGAAGTTGAGTGGGCAACGGACGCATTGGCAGCCTTGAGCGGACCAGGCAATGGCACAGGTATAACTGGCCCGAAACAGATGTGGGACCGGGCTTGCCCGGGAAGCGCCGCGCGGGCGGCGCGCGGTCCCGAGGGCGCCGGAAAAAACCGAGGCATGCACATGGAGGCCCTGACCCAATCCCCAGCCAAACCAACAAGGCGGTCCAGGCAATGGCACAGACATAACTGGCCCGAAAACAGATGTAGGAGCGGGCTTGCTCGCGAAGCGCCGCGCGGGCGGCGCACGGTCTCGAGGGCGCTGAAAAAACCAAGGCATGCACATGGAGGCCCTGACCCAATCCCCAGCCAAACCAACAAGGCGGTCCAGGCAATGGCACAGACATGACTGGCCCGAAAACAGATGTAGGAGCGGGCTTGCTCGCGAAGCGCCGCGCGGGCGGCGCACGGTCGCAAGGGCGCCGGAAACCTTGAGGCATGCACCTGGTAGCCTTGACCCAATCTCAAGCCAGAAAAACAAGGCGGTCCAGGCAATGGCACAGACATAACTGGCCCGAAACAGATGTAGGAGCGGGCTTGCTCGCGAAGCGCCGCGCGGGCGGCGCACGGTCTCAAGGGCGCTACAAAACCATCGACTAGCGCTTGGTGGCCATGATGAGATCTCTAGCGGGCCCCTGAAAGCCTGTCATGAAATCGCATCATGGCCACCAGGTGCATGGCTTGGGTTTCTACAGCGCCCTTGAGACCGTGCGCCGCCCGCGCGGCGCTTCGCGAGCAAGCCCGCTCCTACATCTGTTTCGGGCCAATTATGTCTGTGGGATTGCCTGGACCGCCTTGTTGGTTCGCCTTGGGAGTGGGTCAGGGCCGCCAGGCGCATGGCTTGGGTTTTTCCAGCGCCCTCGAGACCGTGCGCCGCCCGCGCGGCGCTTCGCGAGCAAGCCCGCTCCTACATCTGTTTCGGGCCAGTTATGTCTGGGCCATTGCCTGGTCCGCCTTGTTTTTCTGGTTTGAGACCGTATCAGGGCCTCTAGGTGCATGGCTTGGTTTCTCCAGCGCCCTTGAGACCGTGCGCCGCCCGCGCGGCGCTTCGCGAGCAAGCCCGCTCCTACATCTGTTTCGGACCAGTTATGTCTGTGAGATTGCCTGGTCCGCCTTGTTTTTCCGGCTTGAAACCGTATCAAGGCTGCCAGGTGCATGCCTCAAGGTTTCCGGCGCCCTTGCGACCGTGCGCCGCCCGCGCGGCGCTTCGCGAGCAAGCCCGCTCCTACATCTGTTTCGGGCCAGTTATGTCTGTGGGATTGCCTGGACCGCCTTGTTGGTTCGCCTTGGGATTGGGTCAGGGCCGCCAGGTGCATGGCTTGGGCTTCTCCAGCGTCCTCGAGACCGTGCGCCGCCCGCGCGGCGCTTCGCGAGCAAGCTCTGCTCCTACATCTGTTTCGGGCCAATTATGTCTGGGGGATTGCCTGGACCGCCTTGTTGGTTCGCCTTGGGATTGGGTCAGGGCCGCCAGGTGCATGGCTTGGGTTTCTACAGCGCCCTCGAGACCGTGCGCCGCCCGCGCGGCGCTTCCCGGGCAAGCCCGGTCCCACATCTGTTTCGGGCCAGTTATGTCTGTGCCATTGCCTGGTCCGCCTTGATTATCCGCCTGGAGATTGGGTCAGGGCCTCCATGTGCATGCCTCGGTTTTCTCCGGCGCCCTTGAGACCGTTCGCCGCCCACGCGGCGCTTCCCGACATAAATCCGTGGCCCACCCCTTCCAAGCAGGCACCGCGGTATAACCGGATAATCATGGCCTCAGCTCACCCGGCTGCCCCCCATTACCGCACTCGATGAGTTTTTCTTTAGCCGCGATGAAGTTTTTCATTACAGGCAGGCGCAAACGCGCGGAAACAGCCATAATGGCAACCATCACATCCTGATACTTAATTGTTTCCTATTCTGAAAAGACCGGATCAAGGCAAGTTCGGGGAATTTAATCCGGTCCCGTGCGTCTCAATCCCGACCCGAAAGTCAAAAGTGGACTCACTGACCCAGCAAGGAGCAGCACATGCTGATACTCACCCGTAAAGTAGGCGAGACCATCGTCATCAATGACGACATCAAGATCACCATCCTCGGCGTCAAGGGGATGCAGGTTCGCATCGGTATCGATGCGCCGAAGGAAGTCCAGGTCCACCGCGAAGAGATCTACAAACGCATTCAGGCTGGCAGCCCTGCCCCCGAAAAAGAAGACCACAACCACTAAGGTCTCCGCGTTCCCGCCTTGCCGCCTGGGCCATTGGCCCAGTCGCACGCTTGAGCCCGCCTTCACTCAGTAACGGTTGATGCCGTTCAAGGCAAGGGTTGCGAATCTTCCAGGCTGGGCTGCGCCGCCAGGGCGTGCTCCAGTTTCTCGGCCAGTTCATCGTCACGAAACGGTTTCTGCACCACCAGCGGCTCATGGCCACTCAGGCCATCCAGGTCGGCGTAACCGGTGATGAACACCACGGGCAGGCGAGGGTACACGCCACGCGCTACCTGAGCCAATTGCGCGCCGTTCATGCCGGGCATGGCATAGTCGGTCAGCAGCACATCCACTTCCTCACTGAGCACATCCAGGGCCACCTGGCCACTGGCCGCTTCCACCACCCGATAGCCCAGGCGGTCGAGCAACTGCGCCGTCACCGCGCGCACCTGGTGGTCGTCGTCTACCAGCAGCACGGTGCGGTTGGCGCCTTGCACAGGCTCGCTTCGCGCCGCCACGGGGGCCGCACGCAGCGCAATGGCGTTGAGGCTCGGCAGGTAGACCTCCACCGTGGTGCCCTGCCCCGGCGCCGTGGCAATGCTCACACCGCCCCCTGATTGCTTGGCAAAGCCGAACACCTGGGCCAACCCCAGGCCGGAGCCCTTGCCAATGTCCTTGGTGGTGAAGAACGGCTCGAAGGCCTTGGCCAGCACGGCCTCGCTCATGCCGCTGCCCGTGTCGCCGATGGACAGCACCACATAGGCGCCCGGCTCCGGGTCCTGGGGGTGCAGCGCCGGACGGTCGACCACGGCGTTGCGGGTGGCCAGGCGCAGCGTACCGCCGCCGGGCATGGCGTCACGGGCGTTGATGGCCAGGTTGAGGATGATCATCTCGGTCTGGGTGGGGTCGACCAACGCGCTCCACAGGGCATCATCGGTGTGGGTCTGGATCCAGATGCTGCCACCCAAGGTACGTTGCAGCAGTTCGAACATGCCGAACACAGTGTCATTGAGATTGACCGGCATCGGCTCCAAACGCTGGCGACGGGAAAACGCCAGCAGCTGGGCGGTCAGCTTGGCGCCGCGCTCGCCGGCTTCTCGAATATTGTGCAGACGGCTCTGTACCTTTTCCATGACGCCGCGTTCCACGTCCCGGGCCAGGAAGGTGGTGCTGGTCAAAATCACCGTCAGCAAGTTGTTGAAGTCGTGGGCCACACCCGCGGTGAGCTGCCCCACCGCCTCCAGGCGCTGCATCTGCTGCAGCGTGGCCTCGATGCGCTCACGTTCCTTGATCTGCTGGCGCAACTGTTCGTTGGTGGCGGCCAGTTCATCCACCACCGCCCGCTCGCCGGTAATGTCACGCACCGCTGCGTACATCAGGCCGTCGTCGGGCACGATGGTCCACGACAACCAACGGTAGTCGCCATCGGCATGGCGCATGCGGTTGACGAACCGCGTGGAGACGTTGCCACTGGCGATGTTCTCGGTTTCGCGCACGGTGGCACCGATGTCATTGGGGTGCACCAGCTCCCACAATTGCATCTGCCCCAGGGTTTGCCGCGACCAGCCCAGCGCGGCTTCCCAGGCGGGGTTCAGCGCTATGGGCGACATGTCGAAGCGCATCACCGCCAGCAGTTCGCGGGACAGCTCCCAGGTACGGTCACGCTCCCGGGTACGCTTTTGCACGCGGTCGCCCAGCAACTCGTTGAGCCGCTGCAAGGCCTCGGTGGCCTGTTTCTGCTCGCTGATGTCCTGGATGACCCCGGTGAAACGCACGCACACCAGCCCCTCGAAGAAGGCCCTGCCACTGGTGGACATCCAGCATTCGGCACCGTCAGGCAACAGTGCACGGTACTCCACCTGGTAGCTGCCATCACCCTGGGGGGACATGGCCTGGGCCATGCGCTCCTCCACCAGAGGGCGGTCCTGGGAGTGGCAATGGTCGAGAAAATAGTCGATATCAACGGTGACCGCCGGGTCGACGCCATACAACGTCCGGCAGCGCTCGTCCCAGACCAATTGCCCGGTGTGCGGGGCGAAATCCCACACGCCCATGCGTGCCGCATCGATGGCCAGGCGCGCTCGCACCTCCATTTGCTGCAAGGTCTGTTCGGCGCGCAGGCGCTCGCGGCGCTCGTGAACTTCCGCCAACGCCCGCTTGACCGCCTTGGGCAGCAGGGTCAGGTTCTGCTTGAGCACATAGTCGATGGCGCCCAGGCGCATCATTTCCACGGCGTTTTCTTCGCCGTATACCCCGGACAGGAAAATGAACGGCGTCTGCGGGGCGATTTCCCGCGCCCGGTGCAGCACCTGGGCCCCCGAGGAGCCCGGCAGCAGGAAGTCGCAAAGAATCAGGTCGAATACCTGGGTACGCAACACCTGTTCGGCACCCTGGTGGTTGAAGACCAGCGTCGACTCAATCACCAGGCCAGCCCGCTCCAGTGTCAGCAGGCACAGTTCGGCATCACGCGGGCTGTCTTCGATCAGCAGTAGTTGCAGGGGCTTTGACAGCATGTGCAGGTATCGATCTCGTTCAAATGGCTCGCCCTCAGGTGGGACGACGTTGCAGGCGCAGCGAACCGGGCGGTGGTTCGTTGAGGACCGCCCAGAAGACCCCGAGGTCGGAAATCGCCGTGACGAATTCCTTGAACTCCACGGGTTTGACCACGTAAGCGTTGACGCCCAATTCGTAGGCGCGCATCAGGTCGGGCTCTTCGCGCGACGAGGTCAGCATGACCGTGGGAATGCTGCGCAGCTCGGGCGATTCGCGCACCACCTTGAGTACCTCCAGGCCATCGACCTTGGGCAGCTTGAGGTCCAGCAGCAACACCGCCGGGTTGCCCTCCAGGCGTTCGACGTGGGTATTGCGGCGCAACAGGTAATCCAGGGCCTCGGCGCCGTCACGCATGACGATCACTTCGTTGGCCAGCTGGCTGCGCTCTAGCGCAAGCAGCGTGAGTTCCAGGTCTCGTGGGTTATCTTCCACCAGCAGGATGGGTTTGAGCATCGATAGCCTCGGTAAAATCATGCGGGATTGCGGGCCGGTGCGTGGGGCAAGGCGAAACTGAACGTCGCCCCTTCGCCCAGGACACCCTGGGCCCATACACGGCCATCATGGCGTTCAATGATACGCCGGACACTGGCCAGGCCAATACCGGTACCCTCGAATTCCTCCATGCGGTGCAGACGCTGGAACACGCCAAATAATTTGTCGACGTATTCCATATCAAAACCGACACCGTTGTCACGGACATAGACCACGGTTTCGCCGTTTTGCTCAGTGGCACCGATTTCGATGACCGCGGGGTTGCTGCCACGGCTGTACTTGAGGGCATTGGAAATCAGGTTGCGCAGCGCCAGGTGCAGAAACGCGGCATCCGCCAGCACACGTGGCAACGGCTCGATGCGCCATTGCACCTCGCGGTCGTCATAGTCGGGAAGCATTTCCTCGCGAATGGCTTCCACCAGCGCGCCCAGGTCGACATCGGACAGGCGCAGCGCGGACCGCCCCATCTGCGAGAAGCTCAGCAGGTTGTCCACCAGGCTGCCGGCGAAACGCGCAGACTCGCCGATGTGGTCGAGGAAACGCTGGCCGCGCTCGGACAGTTTCTCGCCCTCGAAGTCGCCCAACAACTCGGCATAGCCAGCGATATGGCGCAACGGCGCACGCAAATCGTGGGACACGCTATAGGAGAAGGCTTCCAGTTCCTTGTTGGAGCGCTTGAGTTCACCGGCCAGTTGCGCCAGTTCCTCGGCCTTGCGCAGCACGATGCCCAGCACCGCTGTGCGCAGTTCCGCCACGCCTTCGATTTCCAGCGGGTCCCAGGGGCTGGAGTAGCCTTTGACGGTTTCCTGCCAGCTGTCGAAGCTGTGACGCGGGTTGAGCACGCCGCTGTCGCTGATGCTTTTTTCCGGTTTGCCGGCCCAGACCACACTGCGTGCCTGTTCGGGCTTGAACCAGATCAGGTAGTGGGAATGTATTTCCGAGATAGCCACGGCCAGCACGCCGCCCACCTGGGCAGCCAGGCCAGGCAGCGAAGGAATATCGCGGCCGACATTATCGCTGTGGAACACCTCATGCCCGCCGCGCTCGGCGAGCCACTCGGTCAGCGCCAGCACCATGGCCTCGTCGGGCGTTTCACCCACCAGATCGCAGCTGGAGGCCGTGATGATGGCCGCGCCCTGGGCGCGGGCGAAGCCGAGCAAGGTATCGCTCAAGGCCAGCGCCCCGTCGCGCACGCTGTCACGGTCAGCCATGACCGAGAGCAATTGCACGATCTGCTGACGCACGCCCAGCAGACGCTGGTTGCGTACATGCAGTTCCATGGACTCGATCTGCAACGACAGCACGCTACCCAGTAGCTCACACGCGGTGCGGCTCTGAAAACGCACGGCCCGGGGTTCGGCATGGTGGCAGGAAATCAGCCCCCACAACCGGCCGCCCACGACGATGGAGATCGACATGGACGCCAGGGTGCGCATGTTGCGCATGTAGTGCAGGTGTACGGGCGACACGCTGCGCAGCGCGGCGTAACTGAGGTCCAGCGGCCGCTCGGTCAACGGGTTGAGCGCCGGTACCAGCGCGGCGGGTACGTAGTTGGCGTCCTCGATCACCCGGATACGGTTGGCGCAGTACAACGCTCGCGCCTGGGGCGGAATATCCGCCGCCGGGAAGCACAGGCCCAGGTAGCTGGGGTAGCCTTCGTCGGCCAGTTCAGCCAATACCAGGCCGTCGCCCGCCTCATCGAACCGGTACGCCTTGACTCGGCCGAAGCCGGTGATGCGCTTGACCTCGGCCACCGCCTGGGCACACACCTGCTCGATGCTCTCGGCGCCTTGCAACTGGCCGATGAAGGTGCGCACCAGGGGATAAAGGTTGGCGTAGGCGGTGAGCACATCGCTGGCTGGCTCGAACTCGGCTATCAGTACGCTATCGAAGCGGTGCACCATCAGCGCGATAGGCGGGCCGTCATAGTTGCCCACGGCAAAGCGCACATCCGCCACGTGCACAGGCTTGTGCTCTTCACTGGTGCGCTCGGCCAACAGCCGCGCTACCTGTTCGCCGCCTTGCAGCAATTCCGGCAGGTACCGCCCCAACCACTGCTCGGCCGCTTCGCCAAGCCAGCGCTGAATATTTTCACTGGCCTGCAGCACCGCCAGGGTATCGGGTTCAAGCACCAGCATGAAACCGTGGGGCTGAATGCTGCCGGGCAAGTGGATGGGCTCTTTCGCGCAATTGGCGGTGGCCTGAGCCAATGCCGCTGAAGTGTCGCCGGATGTCAAAGAAGATCTCCTTGTGCGTGCCCCGTTCTCTGCGCTGGAACGGGCACGTATCGTGGTCATCCGCTTGTTGTTAAACAGACAGTCACGACTCTGACAGCACGATATCAAATTCTATCGCCGGGGCTGCGAAAAAAGTGGCTTTTACATGGCACCTTGCCCGCAGGAATGCGGCGTTAGCGGGAACGAAGCGCCACCGCGGTGTACCTGGAGGTTCCCGGCGGAGGACTCAACGCCCCTGCGCAACAAGCTCCTTGCCATAGCTGACCAGCCAGTTGCGCACCTGAGGCGTGGTGCCTGCCTTGTCCGCCAGGTGGTGGGTGTTGTTCGACACCCACGTCAGCCGGGTGTAGCTGTTGCCATTGGCATCGCGCATGCCGTACATCATGCCCCGGTGCCCGCCCAGGTCGACATTGGCCAGCTCCCTGATGGCCGTTACCGCTACGCCCTTGAGCACCATGTCCTGCAACAACAGGTCACCGTCGGGGCAATGCAGGTAACGGCGCAGGCCATTGAGCCCACTCTCGGTATACACCCCCATTCGGTAAGACACCTGCACTTCGCACTGGCGCGTCATGCCCAGGTGCGGCGCCTCGTACATCCCCGGCGCGTTCGCCAGCTTGCGGGCCGGGCGCTCACGCTGCACTTGCGCCAACCGCGACGCCATGCTGGCACTGTCCACCGCCTCCACATACGTGCTGGGCTTGCGCCGCTCACGCAACTTGCGCTCGATCTGTGCCTTTTCCTCAGCCGAAGGCCCTATCGCCTGCCCCATGCTGGCACGCAGCAAGCGGGCACTGGTCATGGCGTCTTCCAGACGGTCCTGATCCTTGAGCGGGATGTCAAAAATGGAAATCTCATGGTAGCCCTCGCTCGCCGAGGGGCGGTCCAGCGTGGCCGCGTGGCCGGACAGCGCTACCGCCATGGGAGCGAGAAACAGGCTGCAGGCCAGGATTCTGGTTGAGGTCATGGTTTCAGTCCTTGAAACGCAAGGGTTCCGCGTGGGCGGGCGAGAGATGATGAGTAGTTTTACTACAAAGAGGGTAACGGGGAAATGGGGGTGACGTAATGATGTGAATCAATTCCGCCACAGGGTGTGGGAGCGGCCATTTCCCCCCAAGTGAGCTTGGCACTGAACCATTTGAGTGGTGGCAGTCTGATGTAGGCCCATGAATGCCAGCGTCACGACCAAGCAGCTCAGGATCCTGAAAATCCCTGATGCTATTGGTCAGCACCCATAAGGGCTGAACTCAAAAGATAAGGATATAGCGTTGATCAAGCCCCTCACGTCGCTGCGTTTTTTCGCGGCACTCGCTGTTTACATAGACCACCTGGGGCTGCAAACCGATACAGGAAGCCTCGGCGTCATGTTCTTTTTCGTTCTGTCTGGATTCATTATCACCTACACCTATGCCGACAAGGTGAATACCCTTGAACCCAGAGGGCTGGCCAGCCTCTACACCAAGCGTATCGGCCGCATCTTCCCGGTGCATCTGTTGACGCTGCTATTGGCCATTCCGCTTGTTTTCATCACCGATGCGCCTACTACCTTCACAACGGGAGTCTATAACGCGCTGTTGATGCAAAGCTGGTACCCGAGCAGCAGTGATTTCTTTTCGCTCAACTCAGTGTCCTGGACACTCTCGGTCGAGTGGGCTTTCTACCTGGCCTTCCCGTTCCTGATGATGGGTATCAAGAAATTCGGGTTCAACAAGAGCGCCGCTTCTGGCCTCATGTTGTCAGGGCTTTGCCTGGCAGCCCTGCTGGTGTTCACCCTCTGGATGTACCGAGACCCTGCACGCGTTGCCTCGTCCACCTGGTTGATCCGCATATCGCCAATAAACCTGTTTATCTTCCTGATCGGCACCGGCGTCGCGCTCTACCTCACCCAGGAGAAGCGCAGCCAACATTTTTCACCAGGATTCGCCACGGCTCTGGAGGTTATCGCTCTGGTGCTGATCGCAGCAACCTACCACTGGACGGTTGTGGATGGCGGGAAAGACAGGATGCCGCTTGACCATGTGATCTTGTACTTGCCGCTGTTTGCCTTTTGCATCTACATCTTTTCCGTGGCCAAGGGTCTGGTTTCGAAAATGCTGTCCAACCGCTTTCTGGTGCACCTGGGAAACTTGAGTTTCTCGATGTACATGCTTCACCTGCTGGCAATCATCTACACGGACCGCTACTTGATGCCGGTGATTGGCGCCAACGGCGTTACCCTCAACAGGTTCTATCTGTTCGCGATGTTGATGATCGCTTGCGAGGTGGTCTACCGCCTGGTTGAAACCCCATACCGCAACTACGCGCGAAAGGCCGCTTCCAACCTTTTCCCCCGGTACAACGCCGCTACCCGGCCAGCCTGAGAAAGAGGCCATTGGCCCTGTGTCCTGGCGACCCTGGAAATCCGCTTCAGGCATTCCACCCGCTCCTCCTCCACCTCGATACCGCTGCGCACCGGCTGGGCCTTGTGCAGCTTATTGGCGCCCTGCGCCACGCCCAGGTGCCACCGGCGAACCACGAGGAAGCGCATCAGCGCTCCGCCTGCAGGCGGGCCAGGTCGGCACGCAGCCCGTCCCGCTGACGGGTCAGCGCTTCGGTCATCTGAACCAGGCAGACCTGGCCCAGCCAATGGTTGGCGTTGCTGATATTGATATTGCACGGGTTGTTGTGCCGGACGCCGCGGGGATGGCAGGCATGTACTTTTCTTCCGACGAAAATAAGCCGCTCACAGCGGCTGTTTGTTAGAATCAGCGCCCCCTGTTTGAAGCGCAGAGGGATTTTCAATAAGGAAGCCAAATGATAAAGCCTCTAACCTCCCTCAGATTTTTTGCAGCATTGGCTGTAATCATCGAGCACCTGGGGACCGACTTGAACATTGGCGGCCCTGGCGTGATCTTCTTCTTCGTCCTCTCCGGCTTTATCATTGCGTACACCTACGCAAACCGCATCAAACAAATAACCAAAGAATCTCTGACCAAGATGTACGCCATCAGGATCGGTCGGATTTTCCCGCTTCACCTTTTCGTGCTTGCCCTATGCATTCCGTTTGCATTCATGAATGGCGATCCGCCAAAACTGTATGTATTGCTGACCAACGCATTGTTGGTCCAAAGCTGGTACCCCAGTCACGACGACTTCTTCGCCTTCAACTCCGTGGCGTGGACACTGTCCATTGAATGGTTCTTCTACCTCAGCTTCCCGTTCGTGCTGATACCGCTGCGCAACCTGGGCGCATTCACCACGCCTGCCAAGTGCCTGGCGTTTTCAGCAGTGGCGCTCGCTGCGATCCTGCTGGTGAACGGCATCTTCAACCATGGCGGCGAGTTTCTGAACACCACCTGGTGGGCGATGAAGATTTCCCCGGTGAACGTCCTGATTTTCTTCGTAGGATCCGGAATCGGGATGTGGCGCCTGTGCATCGGCGATCAGGGAAAACGTGTGATGTGGCGCGATTCAGGCCTGGAACTCCTGGCGATTCTTTCGCCGGTTGCTGCTTATAAGCTCTTCAACACCTGGGGCGTCGAGACCCCGCTTGGAATTGGCTATATAGGCTCTTACGTTCCTTTTTTCACTTTCATGGTTCTCGTGTTTTCTCATACAAACGGACTCATTTCCAAGGCGCTTTCGAACAACGTTCTTGTGCGCCTGGGAGAAATCAGCTTTGCCATTTACATGAGTCACCAGGTAATACTAAACATCGTCAATACCCATATTGCGACTGTCATCGGTGCCGGCGCCAGCCTTCAAGTGAAGATCCTGATGTTCGCCGTCATCCTGCTTATATCCGAACTCCTGTACCGATTCATTGAAAACCCCGCACGCCTTGCAGTTAAGGAAAGGATGGCACGCAAGAAAGTGGACAATGCCGGCCAGATGCCCCAGGCGCAACAGGCCAAGTAACGGTGGCTGGGGGCCCCAAGCGACGCATCGCGCCGGGCAATGGCGCAGATAAGGTCGGGATGGAACACCTCGGCCCTTCCGCCGTCCGGGGAGAAATTTTCGGCCACGGCGCCTTCGTAAATGCGTGGCAAGGGATCTGCCCGCCGAGGCGGCGACCGGCGGCATTCGAGAGCCGAGAGGCCAGCTTGGGCACACGACCGTTGCCATGACCGAGCAGTTCATCCGCAGGCGGCGCGGCGCGAAGGTTACGCCGACGTAATGACCGAATTGCGGAAATGATTTTCGAATTGCGGAAAAAACAAAAAGGGCCTGCCGACTGAACAGTCTGGCAAGCCCTTGATTTGTTTGGTGCCCGGAGCCGGGGTCGAACCGGCACGTCCTTACGAACGGGGGATTTTAAGTCCCATGCGTCTACCAATTTCGCCATCCGGGCGGTAGCGCGGTGCAGCGTGCAACGAGGGATTTTCAGGCCCCCTGCTCGCCTTTGCATCGAACACTAATAACGTTTGAACCGTTTTAGTGCAGCGATTGCGAGCCAACGAATATATACACCCTGCCCTGAACACGCAACAACGTTCAGGTACTTTCCCAGACAAAATATTAACGCGCCTGGAAATAAAAAAGTCCTGTAGATCAGTGATCTACAGGACTTCGTTATAATGGAGGCCGAGGTCGGAATCGAACCGGCGTAGACGGATTTGCAATCCGGAGCATAACCACTTTGCTACTCGGCCTCAAATGTACAGCAACTTACAACCGCTGCTCCACATAAAAACTGGAGCGGGAAACGAGACTCGAACTCGCGACCCCGACCTTGGCAAGGTCGTGCTCTACCAACTGAGCTATTCCCGCGTCGTGTTGATGGGCGCCATTCTAGCGATTTAAAAATCGCCGTCAACCCCTTGATTCAAAAAAGTTTTATTTATTTTCAGTTTGGCTGTTCAGGTGCGGCCAGGCAGCACGCAGGTAGTGAGCCATGGACCACAGCGTCAGGCCAGCCGCGACCATCAGCAAGGTGTAACCCAGCAGTACCCAGAAGTCGATCTGCGCAGGGTTGGCCAGCAGGATGACCAGGGCGAGCATCTGCGCCGCGGTTTTCCATTTACCCATGCTGGAGACTGCCACATGGGCGCGCGCACCGATTTCCGCCATCCATTCGCGCAGGGCCGACACCACGATCTCGCGGCCAATGATCACCGCCGCCGGCAAGGTCAGCCAGACGTTGTGGTGTTCCTGCACCAGCAGCACCAGGGCCACCGCCACCATCAACTTATCGGCCACCGGGTCCAGGAACGCGCCGAACGGCGTGCTCTGCTCCAGGCGTCGGGCCAGGTAGCCGTCCAGCCAGTCGGTGGCCGCGGCAATGGCGAAGACCGTGCTGGCCGCCGCGTAACTCCACGTGTAGGGGAGGTAGAACAGCAGGATGAAAAACGGAATGAGCAGGACGCGCAGAACGGTAAGCAGGTTCGGGATATTCATCGGCACAACTGGCGGCTGGGTGAGAGGGGCATTCTACTCGCTGTGCAGATTCGCATAAATCGACTCTGCGAGCTTTTTGCTGATCCCCGGGGCTTTCGCAATTTCATCGATGCTTGCACGAGACAGCTCCTGCAAGCCACCAAAATGTTTCAACAGGTCGCGGCGACGTTTGGGCCCTACGCCCGCCACCCCTTCCAGGGTGGAGGTACGCCGGGTCTTGCCACGGCGGGCCCGGTGCCCGGTGATGGCAAAGCGGTGAGCTTCGTCGCGGATCTGCTGGATCAAGTGCAACGCGGGCGAGTCCCCCTTGAGGGTGAACTCATGAGCCACGTCATTGAGGTACAGGGTTTCGAAACCGGCCTTGCGGGTGGTGCCCTTGGCCACGCCCAGCAGGATCAGGTCGGGTATCGCCAGTTCCTGGAGCACGTCACGGGCCATGTTCAACTGGCCCTTGCCGCCGTCCACCAGCAGCACGTCGGGCAATTTGCCCTCACCGTCCTTGATGCGGCTGAAGCGCCGCGTCAGGGCCTGGTGCATGGCCGCGTAGTCGTCGCCGGCGGTGACGCCTTCGATATTGTAGCGGCGGTAGTCGGACTTGATCGGGCCCTCGGGGCCGAACACCACGCAGGAAGCCACCGTGGCCTCGCCGCTGGAGTGGCTGATGTCGTAGCATTCCAGCCGCTGAGGCGGCTCGTCCAGGTTGAGCACGTCGGCCAGGGCCTCGAACCGCGCCGCCACGTGCTGGCGGTTGGCCAGGCGCGCCGCCAGGGCCTGTTCGGCGTTGGTCACGGCCAGTTGTTGCCAGCGCGCACGGGTACCGCGCACCCGGTGGCTGACGCTCAGCTCGCGGCCGCGCAGGGTGTCGATGGCGGCCACCAGGGCCTCCACGTCTTCCGGCACCACGTTGACGATCAACTCCGCCGGCAAGTCGCGCTCGCTGCTGGTGAGGTAGTACTGGGCCAGGAACGCCGACATGACCTCGGCGACCTCCTCCTCGATCCCCACCTGGGGAAAGAAGTTCTTGCTGCCCAGTACCCGCCCGCCTCGCACACTGATCAGGTGCACACAGGCGCCGCCCGGGTTGACGAAGGCGGCCACCACGTCGACATCGCCACTGCCGCCTTCCATGTTCTGCTGATCCTGCACGCGGCGCAGCAAGGCGATCTGGTCCCGCAACAGCGCGGCGTTTTCGAAGTCCAGGCTCATGGCGGCCTTTTCCATGCTCGCCGACAGTTCGTCCGTGAGCTGATGGCTGCGCCCTTCCAGGAACATGATGGAGTGACGCACGTCCTCGGCATATTCCTGTGGTTCGACCAGGCCCACGCAGGGGGCCTTGCAGCGCTTGATCTGGTATTGCAGGCACGGCCGGGTGCGGTTCCTGTAGTAGCTGTCCTCGCACTGGCGCACGAAGAATGTCTTCTGCAGCAGGCTGAGGCTCTCGCGAATGGCGCCGGCGCTGGGGTATGGCCCGAAATACTTGCCCTTGGCCTTCTTCGCACCTCGATGAATGCTCAACCGCGGGAAAGCACCGTCGGACAGAAACACGTAGGGGTAGGACTTGTCGTCGCGCAGCAGGATGTTGTACGGCGGCCGCCATTCCTTGATGAGCGTCTGTTCCAGCAGCAGCGCTTCGGTCTCGTTGCCGGTGATGGTGGTTTCCACCTGGGCGATTCGCCCCACCAGCGCGGCAGTCTTGGGCGCGAGACCGGTTTTGCGGAAGTAGCTGGCCAGGCGTTTCTTGAGGTTCTTGGCCTTGCCGACGTACAGCAGGCGCGCCTCGCTGTCGAACATGCGGTACACACCCGGGCGGGCGCTGCAGGTGGACAGAAAGGCAGAAGGATCGAAAGGGGTTTCCATGTTCAAAGGCTGGCGTCGACCATACCGTGTCGCACGGCCAGCAAGGTGAGTTCGACGTCACTGGCGATCGACAGCTTTTCAAAGATGCGGTAGCGGTAAGTATTCACCGTTTTGGGTGAAAGGCATAGCTTGTCGGAGATGATCTGCACTTTCTGGCAGTTGACGATCATCAGCGCGATCTGGATCTCACGTTCGGACAGCAGGTCGAACGGCGAGTTCGTGGTCTGCGGCTGGAACGACTTGAGCGCCAGTTGCTGGGCGATCTGCGGGCTGATGTAACGCTGCCCGGCGAACACCAGGCGGATGGCCTGGACCATTTCATCCAGCCCCGCGCCCTTGGTCAGGTAACCGGCGGCGCCGGCCTGCAGCAGCCGCGTGGGGAACGGGTCTTCCTCACAGACAGTCACCGCCACCACCTTGATGTCGGGGTGCCTGCTCAGCAACTTGCGGGTGGCTTCCAGGCCGCCGATGCCAGGCATCTTGACGTCCATCAGCACCACGTCGGGCTTCAGATCACTGGTGAACTTCAGGGCATCTTCACCCGATTCGGCCTGGCCGATGACCTGCAGCCCGTCGATGTCGGCCAACATCCGAGTGATGCCTGTACGTACCAGATCATGATCATCGACAACTAGGACCCTAATCAAGCAGACACCTCGTTCTTGGGCTTTGAAGGAATTGTTAGCCACCTTAGCAAAAAATCGGATCCGGAACCTAGCGCAAAGCGTCATGTACATGACGCCATGCGTCCGTTGCCTTCATTTGGACCGGGGTGAACCTCGTCGCGGCCGGGCCGAATAATTGGCAGCCATCTCGGCCAGGCTGTTGGCCATTTGCCGTATGGCGTCCTGGCCTTCCCGGGGCAGCACACGATAATGCCCCAGGACGTGCTCCTCGGCCTGGCTCAGGCGATCGGCGGGGATGGGCGTGCGCACCCCCGTGAGGACATAAAGCACGTCCACGCCCTGCGTCGCCACCTTGGCCAGATAATTGGCCTTGGGTGTTCGCTCGCCGCTCTCGTATTTCCCCTGGGCGTTGGGCTCGACACCACCGATGTCGCCGAACTCCTTCTGAGTCAGGCCGAGCCTGTCCCGTTCTTCCCGTAAACGCGAACCGATTCCAGTCATTTGAATGTATAATCCCTTATTAATCACCCATCCGGGTGATATTTTTAACCACAATTACACCCAATAAAACGGACTTGAACTATGCACGGTATACGGACTGCCGCACAAGCCAGGGCCTGGCTCGACCAGCAGGGAAAATCGGTACAAGAATTTGCCAGGGAACACGGCGTGGACCCCGCCACCACCTACCAGGTGCTGTCGGGACGCAAGAAGGGCCGCCGCGGGGAATCGCACAAGGTGGCCGTCTTGTTGGGGATGAAGGAAGGAATAGTGCCCGACTACACCACGGGCTGACCGCACGGCCGATCAGTCGGCGCTGAGGCGCTCCATGCGCCAGAAGCACTCGTCTTCACCGACTTGGGCAAAGCCCTTGCGCACGTACAGGTGGCGTGCCGGGTTGGACTGGAACACCATCAGCCGCACCCGTGGCAAGCGCCTCTCGCGGGCCAGTTCCATGATGCGGTCCAGTGCCCAGCCACCGATACCCTGGTTGCGCGCCTCGGGCAGCAGGTGCAGTTCACGGATGAACAGCGCCTGCCGGTCAATGCTGAGGCTGAAATAGCCCCGGACGACGCCGTCGGCCAGGATGATGAAATTGTCCCGCCACAACCAGGCCTGGTTGAAGGCCTCCTCCTGCCACAGCAGACTGTAGCGGCCGTAATAGGGCAGCATGGCCTTGCGCGTCAGGTTGCGGGAAAAGTCCAGGTCGCCTTCAGTGGCGGCCCGCAGTTCAAGCTGCATGTGCACCTCCCCTTGCTGTACCGACGGGCTGCGCCAGGGTAGTCATGGGCTGTCCTGATCTCGAAATGACAAGGTGAATGATGCCATAAACCTGATTTCGATCACTCATACGGTTCGCGCGCCTGCATGAACAGCGGCTGCGGCACAAAGCGCAGATAACACTTGAACATCGCGCGAACGCTGAAGTAAGCTCGGCGCATCTTGACGGAGACATTCATGTCCAACGCCCTTCACACCCAGTCTCAGCACACTGCCAGCGCACGTCGCTCGGTAGCAGTTGCGCCTGTGCGTTCGGCTGCCGTCGTTGCAGATTATTACTATGGGTATTGGTTTAGCCACTGGCGCGCCTGATACCCTTATCCGGCGGCCAGAACCCAGGTCGCCCGGTTTGAGAAACTCCAAAACCCCCGGTCGGCCTCCCGACCGGGGGTTTTGTTTTTTCCGGTACCCGTTTTCCATTTTGCCATTTGACAAAGAGGATTTACCCCATGAACTACGCCACCTATTACCGCTACGACTATTGCACCGCCTGGCGATTTACCACCCTCCGTTCGGGACAGCTTGCCGCCTCCGACCGGTCGTGCCTGGGTGGCCGTGCGTTAACACATACCAATAGTCGAACATCGCGATAGGGTTGCGTGTGCGCACAGGGTGCGCCGCCAACCCAGGGAAAATACTCCATGACCATCTCCATCAGTGCCCTGCCCCTTGCCACCACCGTTGCCCAGCCCCTGGCACCTGCCGCCAATGCGCCGGCCCTGCAACGCTTGCCCAGCACCGTCGAACTCAAGCAGCAACTGCCCCTGGCCCGCGAACTGAGCCAACAGGTCGGCGGCCACCGCAACG
This sequence comes from Pseudomonas sp. RIT-To-2, assembly GCF_029623465.1. Classification (NCBI taxonomy): domain Bacteria; kingdom Pseudomonadati; phylum Pseudomonadota; class Gammaproteobacteria; order Pseudomonadales; family Pseudomonadaceae; genus Pseudomonas; species Pseudomonas sp. RIT-To-2. Next base: position 23,362 of record NZ_JAPYKM010000055.1, read on the forward strand.
CTATCCGCGCCATTCTCGAAGGCCGTGACCCACGCCTGCTGGTAGTGGTAGGCCCTTGCTCGCTGCACGACCCAGAATCCGCCCTGGAGTACGCCGAACGCCTGGCGACCCTGGCCACCGACGTGCAGGACCAACTGCTGCTGGTCATGCGGGCCTACGTGGAAAAACCCCGTACCACCGTGGGCTGGAAAGGCTTGGCCTACGACCCGCGCATGGACGGCAGCGACGACATGGTTGGCGGCCTGAAGCTGTCTCGCCAGTTGATGCTGGAAATGCTGCACATGGGCCTGCCCCTGGCCACCGAACTGCTGCAGCCCATGGCCGCCGGCTACCTGGATGACCTGCTGAGCTGGGTCGCCGTGGGTGCGCGCACCACCGAATCGCAGATCCATCGGGAAATGGCCAGCGGTCTGCAGATGCCGGTAGGCTTCAAGAACGGCACCGACGGTGGCGTGGCCATCGCCTGCGACGCCATGCGCAGCGCCGCCCACCCGCATCGCCACTTCGGCGTGTCCGCCGAGGGCCACCCGGCGATCATCGAAACCGCTGGCAACCCCGACACCCACCTGGTGCTGCGTGGCGGGCATCGCGGCCCCAACTACGACCACGACAGCGTCGCCCAGGTGCATCAGGCGTTGGGCAAGGCCGGCGTGTCGGCGCGCATCATGGTCGACTGCAGCCATGCCAACAGCGGCAAGAACCCGCTGAACCAGCCCAAGGTATTCAATGACGTCCTGCAGCAGCGGCTGCTGGGGGACCGTTCGCTGGTGGCAACCATGCTGGAAAGCCACCTGTTCGAGGGCAGCCAAGCCATCGGCCCGGGCATGCGTTACGGGGTATCGGTGACCGATGGCTGCCTGGGCTGGGAGGATACCGAAGCGTTGTTGCGCGACGCGGCGTTCGCGCTACGCGGTTGACAGCCGTCCGGCTACCCACGGCTGTAGCCGTGGCCCCGGGACGCGTTGACGGTGTAGGCGGCGCGCCTGCTGCTGCGCGGTGCATGGGACGCGGCCGGGTCCGCTGCGGGTGCTGGGTTGAAGCAGGCGACGCCACGCCGATTTTGCGTTAGGCTGCCTTCTTTCTGTTTTTCTGGAGTACTTTCCCCATGGCCAAAGCCACTGCCCGTCACATCCTGGTGTCCTCGGAAGCCAAGTGCAATGAACTGAAAGCACAAATCGAAGGCGGCGCCGATTTCGCCGAAGTCGCCAAGGCCAACTCCAGCTGCCCGTCCAGCCGCCAAGGCGGTGACCTGGGCTCGTTCGGCCCAGGCCAGATGGTCAAGGAGTTCGACACCGTGGTGTTCAGCGCCCCGATCAACGTGGTTCAAGGCCCGGTCAAGACCCAGTTCGGCTACCACCTGCTGGAAGTGACCAGCCGCCAGGACTGATCCTGCCGGGTTGCCAAAGGCCTGCGCTCGCGCAGGCCTTTTTGTTTGTGAACGGCACGGCAGTTGGTGGTAGGGTTGTAAACGCCTGCAACCCACCTTTCCCACAAGGCAGACAATGCGCTCGGTTTTCGCCCTTCTGTTCCTGACCGCCCACTGGCTGTTGCCCACCAGCGCTTTCGCGGCCGCGCAACATGCCTTGACCGTTTATGGCGAACCGCCCAAGTACCCCGCCGGTTTCAACCATTTCGACTACGTCAACCCGACGGCCCCCAAGGGGGGTAGCCTGCGCCGCTCGGCGGTGGAGATCGGCCAGTTCGACCACTTGCTTCCTTATATAGACAAGGGCACGGGCGTCAGCCAGGTCGACGGCCTGCTGTACTCCCCCCTGGCCCTGCGCTCGCTGGACGAACCCTACACCGTGTACGGCCTCATCGCGCAGAAGCTGGAGCTGGCCGACGACCACCTGTCATTGCGTTTCTACCTCAACCCCAAGGCCAGCTTCAGCGACGGCGTGCCCATTACCGCCGACGACGTGAAGTTCACCTTCAACCTGCTCATGACCCAGGGCAGCCTGCGCTTTCGCACCCAGTTCGCCGACGTCAAACAAGTGGAAGTGGAGGGCCCACGCCAGGTGCGCTTCGATTTCAGCAGCACCGACAACCGCAGCCTGCCCCTGGACCTGGCCTCGCTGCCGGTGCTGCCCGAACATTGGTGGAAAGACCACGACTTCGCTGCCGGCGGCGGATTCGAAGCTGCGCCCGGCAGTGGCCCCTACACCGTGGGCAAGATCGACAACGGCCGCAGCATCACCTTTGAACGGGACAGAAACTGGTGGGCCAGAGACCTGCCGGTGACCCGCGGCCTGTACAACTTCGACCAGTTCGGCGTGGAGTTCTTCGGCGATACCGAAGTAGCACGCCAGGTGCTGATGGGCGGCGCCTACGACTACAACCGCGAATTCTCCGCCACCGCCTACACCATCAAGTACAACAGCCCACCGCTGGATGATGGCCGGCTGCAACGGGCACACCTGGCACCGCAGAGCCTGCAATCGGCCCAGGGCTTTGTGTTCAACCTGCAACGGCCGGTTTTCCAGGACCGCCGCGTGCGCCAGGCCCTTGCCCTGTTGTGGGACTTCGAGTGGACCAACCGCCAGTTGATGCGCAGCCTGTATATCCGCCAGCAGAGTTTCTTCGCCAACAGCCCGCTGGCCGCCCGGC
>NZ_JAPYKM010000056.1:0-24669 GCF_029623465.1 Pseudomonas sp. RIT-To-2
GGTGAAGGAGTCAGCGGCCGTGTCGGGCCTGGCCAGCCTAGGCAACCCGCCGCCGGAGTACCCGTCGCTGGCCTTGCGCCGCAACTGGGAGGGCACGGTGGTGCTGCGCATCAAGGTGCTGCCCAACGGGCGCGCCGGCAGTGTCGAGGTGACCCGCTCCAGCGGCAAGCAACAGCTCGACGACGCAGCGGTGGAGGCCGTGCGCAACTGGAAATTCATTCCGGCCAAGCGCGGCGACACGCCCATCGAAGGCTTCGCGACCCAGACCATCGACTTCAAGTTGCCGCAATAAACGAACACGACCCATTCGACTGATTCAAGAGGTATCGCCATGAACGCTTCAATGTCCGCAATGATTGTCCCGGGCGTGCTCTGGGCCCTGGTGCTGTTCTCCGTACTCAGCTGGGGCCTGTTGCTGATCAAGTCCGCTCAGTACCTGCGCCTGAAAACCCAGAACCGGCAATTCACCAAGGCCTTCTGGGCCGCCCCCGACCTGCTCACTGCTGCCGAGCACTCCAGTCAGTACCCCGGCGCATTGGCGCGCATCGCCAACAGCGGTTTCGAGGCCATGGCCAGCGAAGAGAACCCGCGCAACGCCCAGCAACTGGCCCATACCATCAACCGCCAGGACCGCCTGGAGCGCAACCTGCGCCAACAGATCCAGAAGGAGCGCCGCGCCCTGGAGGCTGGCCAGGCGATTCTGGCCAGTATCGGCAGCACCGCGCCTTTCATCGGCCTGTTCGGCACCGTGTGGGGCATCATGGAAGCCCTGCAGAGCATCGGCGCCAGCGGCTCGGCGAGCCTCGAAACCGTGGCCGGGCCTATCGGCCACGCGTTGATCGCCACCGGCGTGGGCATCGCCGTCGCCGTGCCGGCGGTGCTGATCTACAACTTCTTCCTGCGCCGCCTGAAGCTGGCCATGGCCGACATGGACGACTTCGCCCATGACTTCGACAGCCTGGCCCAGCGCAGTGCCTTCGCGGTCAGCCGCCAACCCATCGCCCACAAGCATGCCACCGGCGTGCGGGAGGCAAGCTGATGGCCTTCTCTACCCAGGACAGCGATGAAGTGCTCAGCGAAATGAACGTCACGCCGCTGGTGGACGTGATGCTGGTGCTGTTGGTGGTGTTCATCGTCACCGCGCCCCTGATGACCAACGCCATCAAGGTCAACCTGCCGAAGACCGACGCCGTGGCCCCCGCCGAGAAGAAAGACCCGGTCGTGGTCAGCGTCGACCAGGACGGCAAATTCTTCCTGGCCAAGAGCGAAGTTGCCCCCGAGCTGCTGGAAAAAAGCCTCTCGGACGTCAAGGCCAAGGACCCCGAGGTGCGTGTCCAGCTGCAAGCGGACACCAGCGTGAACTACGGCCAGGTGGCCAAGGCCATGGCCTCGATCGAACGTTCGGGCATCACCAGGATTTCGGTGATGACCTCGCGGTGAGACGCGGGGCCGGGCGGGGGCGGTAGCAGCCCGGCCACGCGCTAGTACCAGCCGTTCCACCCCTGTGCGGTGCCCCCTTGGGCACTGCAGGGGAGCGGCTTGCTTGAAGCAAAGGAGTTTATCCGGGGCCGGCACAACCCATCCGGAAACCAGAGGGCTCACAAGGCCATTTCACAAACGTCTGAAAAAGTCGGAAATTACCATGCTGATGAGTTTTCCACGTTTTACCCTCAAACCACTGGCGGCCACCCTGCAACGGCATCGTCTGGTGCCCTTGTACGTGATGGCCATGGGGATGGGCACCGTGCAGGCTGCCGACGACAGCAGCACCGCCGCGGTCGTGGCACCCGCCACCACGCAACTGCAAAAAGTTGAAGTGACTGGCTCGGCCATTCGCCGGGTCGACGCCGAAACGGCCGTGCCAGTGACCATTCTGCGTGCCGCGGAGCTCGAGAAACAGGGTGTGACCACCACCGCCGAGCTGATGCAGCGCATCACCGGCAACAACTCCATCGGCAACTCGGCCGGCTCCGTGGGCGCAGCCACCGGCGGCGCCAGCTTCGCCGACATGCGCGGCATCGGCGCCAACAAAACGTTGGTATTGCTCAACGGCCGGCGCCTGGCCAACAACGCCATGTCAGGGACCGATTCCCAGGGCGGCGCGGTCGACCTGAACATGATCCCCTTCGCCGCCATCGACCGCGTCGAAGTGTTGCGTGACGGCGCCTCGGCCCTCTATGGCACCGATGCCATCGGCGGCGTGATCAACTTCATCACCAAGAAATCGCTGACCGATGGCACCCTCACCCTTGGCGGCGAAAACCCCACCAACAGCGGTGGTGGCGGCAGCAAGGACATGAGTGGCAGCTGGGGCTACGGTGACCTGGACAAGGACCGTTTCAACGTCATGGGCGTGTTCAACTACCGCACCCAGCAAAACCTGGATGCCAACGACCGCAGTTTCGACCGGGACTACGTGCCCGGCCGCGGCCTGGACAACACCTCCGGCACCGCCTTCCCCGGCAACTACAGCCAGAACGGCAACGCCGCCAACCCGCTGGGCACCGCGTGCAGCGGCGCCAACCTGATCGCCAGCAACGGCGTGTGCCGCTACAGCACGCGCAACTCGATCGACCTGCTGCCGCAGACCGAATCCACGTCGTTCTTCGGCAAGGCAACCGGCAAGCTGGCGGACGACCACAACGTCAACCTGGAATACTTCTGGTCGCGCAACAACAACAGCACCACCGTCGCCCCGGCCCCCCTGACGGGCCTCAGCCTGGCGCCCTCCTCGCCTTACTACCCTGGCAACGGCATTACCCCCCTGCCTACCGGTTTCGCCCTGGACCCCACCCAACCGGTGGACGTGAACTGGCGTGAAACGGCTGCCGGCGACCGTGAATCCAAGGACCAGAACACCAGCCAGCGCCTGGTGCTGAGCTTCGATGGCACCGTCGGGGGCTGGGACTACAACGTCGGCGCCGGCTACAACCAGAACCAGGTGTACAACAGTGTCACCGGCGGCTATGCCAGCGATTCGGCACTGACCAGCGGCCTGGACAGCGGCCTGCTCAACCCCTTCGGTGCGCAAAGCGCCGCCGGGCAGGCTTACATCGACGCCAACACCTACCATGGCGCCTATGCGGTATCCACGGGCCGCGTAGCTTCCCTGGATGGTAAGGTCACCCGCGAAATCGGTGACTGGTTCGGTGCCGGCCCCGTGGGCCTGGCCTTGGGCGGCGAGTACCGCAAGGAGAAATACCACGAGTCGGTGGCCGATTGGGCCGGCGACCTGTCGAGCCTGGGCGTCGACCCCAACAGCTCGGTCTCGGGCGACCGCAGCATCAGCGCCGAGTATGCCGAGATCAACGTACCGGTGATCGACAGCCTGGAACTGGGCGCCGCGGTTCGCCACGACAAGTACAGCGACTTTGGCAGCACCACCAACCCCAAGTACACTTTCCGCTTCCAACCCTTCAAGGAATTGGTGATGCGCGGTGCCTACAGCGAAGGCTTCCGGGCCCCCTCGCTGTATGAACTGAACAACCCCACCTACACCACGTTCACCCAAGGCAACTACAACGACCCCACCCTGTGCGCCGGCGGCGTCGTGCGCCCAGGCGGCAACGGTGGCCGCGACTGCAATCAGCAATTCCTAAACAGCACCGGCGGCAACCAGGACCTCAAGCCCGAGACGGCACGCAACGTCACCCTGGGCTTCGTCTACCAGCCCGTGCGCAACCTCTCCATGGGCCTGGATTTCTGGTGGATCAAGATCGCCGGGCAGATCGAGGAGTTTCCCGAGTCCGAGGTGTTCGCCAACCCTGAGCTGTACAGCGACCGCATCGTGCGCGCCGCCGACGGTTCCATCGACCACATCGTGACTGGCCTGGCCAACCTGGGTAACGTGAAAACCAGTGGTATCGACGTCAGCCTCGACTACCGCTTCCCGCAGACGACCTTCGGCCAGTTCGCCCTGGACCTGCAGGGCACGTACGTCACCCGCTACGATTACCAGCAGATCATCGGCGGTGCCTATACCGACCGCGTCGGCGACTTCCAGGGCGACCAGGTGGCGCAGCGCTGGAAACACAACATCACCGGCAGCTGGAACTACGATGCCTACCGCGCTTCGGTGACCAACCGCTTCACCACCGGCTACAACGACTACGACCCCACCACCAACAGCCGCGTCAGCTCGTATTCGCTGTGGGACCTGTCGGCCGGCTACACCTTCGACAAGGTGCTGGACCTGGACGTGGGCGTGAAGAATGTGTTCGACCGCGACCCACCGTTCTCCAACCAGGCCTACACCTTCCAGAGCGGCTACGACCCGCGCTACACCGACCCGTTGGGCCGAACCCTGTTCGCGCGCATGACTTACCACTTCTGATCGAGGTCGACGGGGCTGCGCTCCGGCCCCCACCGACCCGCCTGCGATATCGCACCCCCGGCGCTTTCCACGCCGGGGCTTTTTCCAGGCCTTGAGTGTTACCGCGGTTCGAGGATTAGCAACCATGCCCCACCCCATCAAGACCCTGCTGTGCGCCTGCGCGGCCAGCCTGCTGAGCCTGGCGGCCCAGGCCGAACCGGTCACGGCCATGACCGTGTACGGCGAAGCGCCCAAATACCCGGCGAACTTCCAGCACTTCGACTACGTGAACCCCGCCGCGCCCAAGGGCGGGTCGCTGAGCCGCTCCTCCATGGAGATCGGCCAGTTCAACTACATCCTGCCCTACGTGGACCAGGGCACCGGCGTGGTCCAGGCCGATACCTGGCTGTACTCGCCCCTGGCCTACCGCTCGCTGGACGAGCCCTACACGGTCTACGGCCTGATCGCCGAGAAAATCGAACGCGCCCCCGATGGCCTGTGGGTGCGCTTCTATCTCAACCCCAAGGCGCGTTTTCAGGACGGTACGCCCATCACCGCCCAGGACGTGGCCTTCACCTACCACCTGCTGATGACCAAGGCCAGCCTGAGCTTCAGGCTGCTGTACGGCGACGTCGACGACGTGGTGGTCGAAGGCCCGCGACAAGTGCGCTTTACCTTCAAGAACAACCTCAACCGCACCTTGCCGCTGGACCTGGCCTCGATGCGGGTGATGCCCGAGCACTACTGGAAAGACCATGATTTCGCCAGCGGCAGCGGTTTCGAGCCGCCGCTGGGCAGCGGCCCCTACCGGGTGACCAGGGTGGACCCCGGGCGCAGCATCACCTTTACCCGCAACCAGGACTGGTGGGCCAAGGACCTGCCCGTGAGCCGCGGCCTGTACAACTTCGACACACTGACCGTGAACTTCTACGGCGACACCGAAGTGGCCCGGCAACTGCTGCAGGCCCAGGCGTTCGATTACAACCGCGAGTTCTCCGCCAGCGGTTATGCCGTGGGCTACCAGAGCCCGGTGCTCGACGATGGGCGCCTGCAGCAGCGCATCCTGGCGCCGAACCTGCCAGTGGGCGCCCAGGGCTTCGTGTTCAACCTGCAACGGCCGATCTTCCAGGACCGTCGCGTGCGCCAGGCGCTGTCGCTGCTGTGGGATTTCGACTGGGCGAACCGGCAGATCATGCGCAGCTTCTACACCCGCCAGGACAGCTATTTCCCCAAGAGCGAAATGGCCGCCACGCAATTGCCGGACGCCCAGGAACTGGCCATCCTGGAGCCCCTGCGCGGCAAGATCCCCGATGAGGTGTTCACTCAGGTCTACCACTCGCCCAGAACCGATGGCAGCGGCAACATCCGCGACCAGCAGCTGCAAGCACTCAAGCTGCTGGCCGAGGCCGGCTGGCACCCGCTGCACAACAAGCTGGTGAACGCCGAAGGCGAACAACTGAAGTTCACGTTCCTGGACGGCCAGGGTGGCTTCGACCGCCTGCTGCTGCCCATGAAGCGCAGCCTGGCGCAGATCGGTATCGACATGGAATTGCGGCGCATCGACGCCGGCCAGTACAACAACCTGATGAACGCCCGCGACTACGACTTTATCGTGGTGCAATTCCCGCGCAGCGGCGACCCGATCATTTCCCCCGGCCGTGAGCTGTACAACCTGTACGCCAGCGCCAGTGCCACGCAACCGGGCAGCTCCAACTTCATGGTGCTGCGCGACCCGGCCGTGGACAGCCTGATCGACGGCCTGGTCAAGGCCGACAGCCGCGACGCCATGGTCCACTACGCCCGGGCCCTGGACCGGGTTCTGCAGTGGGGTTACTACTCGATCCAGAATTACTACGCCCCCGGCACCCCCACCGTGTACCTCAACCGCTTCGGCATGCCCAAGGTGGCACCCACCTACGACGTGGGCCTGGACACCTGGTGGCAGGTCAGCCCCAAGCCCCTGACCAACCTGCAAATGAGTGCCCTGGCGCACACGGAGGAGCACTGAGATGCTGCGTTATATCGGCCGTCGGCTGTTGCTGATCATCCCCACCCTGCTGTGCATCCTGGTGGTCAATTTCGTCATCGTCCAGGCCGCGCCGGGCGGCCCGGTGGAGCAGGCCATCGCCCGCCTGCAGGGGGCTGGCAGCCATGGTATCGGCGGGGGTGGCGGCGAAAGCGCGGGCGGCAGCGGCAGCCGTTCCAGCCGCGGGCTGGACCCGGCGCTGATCGAGGAGATCAAGCACCACTACGGCTTCGACAAGCCCATGCACGAACGCCTGCTGCTGATGCTGAACAACTACGCCCACCTGGACTTCGGCACCAGTTTCTTCCGGGGTGCACCGGTGACCACGTTGATCGCCCAGAAGATCCCCACCACGTTATCGCTGGGCCTGTGGGCCACCTTGATCACCTACCTGATCTCCATCCCCCTGGGCATCCGCAAAGCGGTGCACCACGGCACCCGTTTCGACGTATGGACCAGCACGGCGATCATCGTCGGCTATGCCATGCCGGCGTTTCTGTTCGCGATCCTGCTGATCGTGATGTTCGCTGGCGGCAGTTACCTGGACTGGTTCCCGGTGCAAGGCCTGGTGTCGGAAAACTTCGACCAGCTCTCGCCCCTGGGCAAGGTCGGTGACTACCTGTGGCACCTGGTACTGCCGGTCAGCGCCCTGGTGATCGGCGGCTTCGCCACTCTCACCATCCTGACCAAGAACAGCTTCCTCAACGAGATCAGCCGCCAGTACGTGACCACGGCCAAGGCCAAGGGCCTGACCGAGCACCGCACCCTGTATGGCCACGTGTTTCGCAACGCGATGCTGCTGGTGCTGGCCGGCATTCCCCAGGCGCTCATCGATGTGTTCTTCGCCGGTTCGCTGTTGATCGAAACCATCTTCAACCTCGATGGCATCGGCCGCATGAGTTACGACGCGGCGGTGTCGCGGGACTACCCCGTGGTGTTCGGCACCCTGTTTCTGTTCACCCTGTTCGGCCTGTTGATCAAGCTGGTGGGCGACCTGTGCTACACCCTGGTCGACCCGCGCATCGACTTTTCGGCGAGGACTGCCTGATGTTTCACCTCTCCCCCCTGGGCCAGCGTCGGCTGGCCGCGTTCAAGGCCAACCGCCGCGGCTGGTGGTCCCTGTGGCTGTTCATGGCACTGCTGGTGACGTGCCTGTGCAGCGAGTTGATCGCCAACGACAAACCCTTGCTGATCAGCGTCGACGGCACCCTCTATTACCCCATCCTGCATGAGTACCAGGAGACCGATTTCGGCGGCCAGTTGCCCTTCGAACCCGACTACCGCAGCCAGTACGTGCGCGACCTGATCAGCGCCAAGGGTGGCTGGATGCTGTTCCCGCCCATTCCGTTCAGCGACCAGTCGGTGAACTACGACCTGAGCCAGCCTTCACCCAGCCCGCCCACGACGCAGAACTGGCTGGGCACCGACCAGCAGGCCCGCGACGTGCTGGCCCGGGCGTTGTATGGGGCGCGGGTGTCGATCCTGTTTGCCCTGATCCTGACCCTGGTCAGCGGTTTGATCGGTGTGTCGGCCGGGGCGCTGCAGGGTTTCTACGGCGGTTGGGTCGACCTGGTGGGCCAGCGCCTGCAGGAAATCTGGTCGGGGCTGCCGGTGCTTTACCTGCTGATCATCCTCTCCGGCTTCGTCGCCCCAGGCTTCTGGTGGCTGCTGGGGATCATGGCGCTGTTCTCCTGGCTGGCCCTGGTGGATGTGGTGCGCGCCGAGTTCCTGCGTGGGCGCAGCCTGGAGTACGTCAAGGCTGCCCGCGCCCTGGGCGTGACCGATGGCGTGTTGATGCGCCGGCACATCCTGCCCAACGCCATGACCAGCACCCTCACCTTCCTGCCCTTTATCGTCACCGGCGCCATCTCCACCCTCACCGCCCTGGATTTCCTCGGCTTCGGCATGCCCGCCGGCAGTGCCTCGCTGGGGGAGCTGGTGGGCGAAGCGAAGCAGAACCTGGAAGCGCCCTGGCTGGGGCTGACCGCCTTCTTCGTCCTGGCACTGATTCTCTCGCTACTGGTGTTCATCGGCGAAGCCTGCCGTGACGCGTTCGACCCAAGGACCTGACCATGACCGACAATCTGATTGAAATCCGCCAACTGACCGTGGCCTTCGGCGACCGCGAAGTGGTGCACGGCATTGACCTGGACATCCGCCGCGGCGAATGCCTGGCGCTGGTGGGCGAGTCCGGCTCGGGCAAGTCGGTGACGGCGCACTCGATCCTGCGCCTGCTGCCTGGCAATACCGTGCACACCACCGGCAGCATCCGCTTCAACGGCCAGGAGCTGGTGGGGGCTACCGAGAAACAGCTGCGTGCCCTGCGTGGCAACCGCATCGCCATGATCTTCCAGGAGCCCATGACCTCGCTGAACCCGCTGCACAGCGTGGAAAAGCAGATTGGCGAAGTGCTGGCCGTGCACAAGGGCCTGGGCGGCAAGGCGGCGCGGGCACGGGTGCTGGAGTTGCTGGAACTGGTGGGCATCACCGAGCCGGCCAAGCGCCTCAAGGCCTACCCGCACCAGCTGTCCGGCGGCCAACGCCAGCGCATCATGATCGCCATGGCCTTGGCCAACGAGCCGGACCTGCTGATCGCCGACGAGCCCACCACGGCTCTGGACGTGACGGTGCAGCAGAAAATCCTCGAACTGCTGCGCTCGCTGCAGTCGCGGTTGGGCATGTCACTGCTGCTGATCAGCCACGACCTCAACCTGGTGCGGCAGATCGCCCAGCGGGTGTGCGTGATGCGCGGCGGCGAAATCGTCGAGCAAGCCGAGTGCGAGGCGCTTTTCCAGCACCCCCGCCACCCCTACAGCCGCCTGCTGATCGAAGCCGAGCCTGATGGCCGGCCGGTGCCGGTGATGTTTGACCAGTACCTGCTGTCGGTGGACGACGTGCGGGTGTGGTTTCCCTTGCCCAAGCCGTTGTTCCAGAAAGAACGCGACTACATCAAGGCTGTGGATGGGGTCAGTTTCAACCTGCTCAAGGGCAAGACGCTGGGCATTGTCGGCGAGTCGGGCTCGGGCAAATCCACCCTGGGCCAGGCCATCCTGCGGCTGGTGGACTGCAAGGGCAGCATTCGCCTGGGCAACAAGGAACTGACCCTGCACAACCAACGCCTGATGCGCCCGCTGCGGCGGCAGATGCAGATCGTCTTCCAGGACCCGTTTGCCGCCCTCAGCCCGCGCATGTCGGTGCAGCAGATCATCGCCGAAGGCCTGCACACCCACGGCATCGGCACCCCGGCCGAACAGGAAGCCGCGGTGGTGCGAGTGCTCGGCGAGGTGGGCCTGGACCCCGCCACCCGCCACCGCTACCCCCATGAGTTCTCAGGGGGCCAGCGCCAGCGCATCGCCATCGCCCGCGCGCTGGTGCTGGAGCCGGCGCTGATCCTGCTGGACGAACCCACCTCGGCCCTGGACCGCACCGTGCAGAAGCAGATCATCGAACTGCTGCGCAGCCTGCAACTGCGCCATGGCCTGACCTACCTGTTCATCAGCCACGACCTGGCCGTGGTCCAGGCCCTGGCCCACGACCTGATGGTCATCCGCCATGGCCGGGTGGTGGAACAGGGCCCGGCCCGGCGCGTATTCGCCGACCCGCGGCATCCCTATACTCAGGACCTGTTGAAAGCATCGGGGCTGATGTCGGGGGCTGCCCGCGCAAGGGCTGCCGCTACGCCGGTGCCATGAGTCTGGGAGCGCTGCGCCAGGGTGCACACATGCCAGGCTGTGCCGGCGGTGTGCCTGATGTGGCGTGGCGTTTGTGACGCGGCCGGGTCCGCTGCTACGACCTGGCGCGCTGATATTCCCCGGGGGTGCAGCCGAATTCGCGTCGAAATACCGTGTGCAGGTACTGCGCCGATTTGAACCCGCAGCGCCCCGCCACCTCCGCGATCGCCACGCCACCCGGGCCCAGTTGACTGGCCGCGGCGCCCAGCTTGAAACGCAGGATCTCATCATGCACGGTGCAGCCCCGGGCCTTGCGGAAGTGCGATTCCAATGATGACCGGGAAACCCCCACGTACGCCGCGACCTGGGCGGTCTTGATGCCCTGGCACGCATACTGGCGAATGAAGTGCAGCGCCTGCATCACGTAGGGGTCGCCCATGGGCTGGTGCAGGCTGGAGGCTTGCACGTTGACCGCGTCGGGCGGTATCAGGATCTGCACACCGGCACCGGGTTTGCCATGCAGCATCTGGTGCAGCAAGTGCGCAGCGGTGCGGCCCATGGCTTCGGTGCCCTGTATCACCGAACTGAGCGGCACGCGTGTGAGGGTGCGGGTGAGCGGGTCGTTGTCGATGCCGATCAGGGCCACCTGGTCCGGCACGGCGATACCGGCGGTCAGGCAGGCCTGCAGCAGTTGCCTGGCGCGGGCGTCGGTGACGGCAATGATGCCGATGGGTTTGGGCAGGCTGTGCAGCCAGGCGATCTGCTGTTCGACCGCGCTGTCCCACAGCGGTGCGCTGGTGCCCAGGCCCCGGTAGACCTCACCCTGCAGGCCGTCGCGATGCATCAGGTGCATAAAAGCTTTCTCCCGCTCCTGGGCCCAGCGGTTGGCTTGGGCGGGGGGCAGGCTGAAGCAGGCGAAACGGTTCAGGCCGGCTTCGATCAGGTGGTCATAGGCCATTTTTACCAGGGCGGCGTTGTCGGTGGCCACGTAGGGGATGTGCCGGGGGTAGGCGCGTGGGTCTTCATAGGAGCCGCCCACCGCCACCACCGGCATCGCGATACCCGCCAGGGCCTCGCCGATCAGTGGGTCATCGAAGTCGGCAATGATGCCGTCGCCCTGCCAGCGCTCGATGCCCTTGAGCCGGCAGAGGAAGTCCTCCTCCAGAAACAGGTCCCAGGCCACGCGGGTGCTGCTCAGGTAGTTGCCGATACCGGCGATGACACCCCGGTCGTAGACCTTGCTGCCGTTGAACAACAGGGCGATGCGATGGGCAGGGGGTAGGTTTTTCATTATCGTGGTCCTGACCATGGGCTGGTTTGCGCTCTGCCAAGCGTAGCCGCTACGCAAAATCGCACAGCACTTTGGTGATTTTCATGACGGCCGGGCCCCGGTGGGTCGCTAGTATCAGCACACCGCCAAGAACAATAAGGACGCCGCCATGCCGTACTTCCCTGCTGTGGACAAGATTCGCTACGAGGGCCCCGCCAGTGAGTCGCCCCTGGCATTTCGTCACTATGAAGCCGACCAACGGGTGCTGGGCAAACCGATGCGCGAGCACCTGCGCATGGCCGCCTGTTATTGGCACACCTTCGTGTGGCCTGGCGCCGACATGTTCGGCGTGGGCACCTTCAAGCGTCCGTGGCACGGCGCGGGCAACCCCCTGGAACTGGCCATCGGCAAAGCCGAGGCGGCGTTCGAGTTCTTTTCCAAACTGGGCATCGACTATTACAGCTTCCACGACACCGACGTGGCCCCGGAAGGTAGCTCGCTGAAGGAATACCAGCACAACTTCGCGCGCATGGTCGACCACCTGGAACGGCACCAGGAGGACACCGGCATCCAGTTGCTGTGGGGCACCGCCAACTGCTTCAGCAACCCGCGCTACGCCGCCGGCGCCGCCAGCAACCCGGACCCCGAGGTGTTCGCCTATGCCGCGACCCAGGTGTACAACGCCCTGAACGCCACCCTGCGCCTCAAGGGTGCCAACTATGTGCTGTGGGGCGGCCGTGAGGGCTACGAGACCCTGCTCAACACCGACCTCAAGCGCGAGCGCGAGCAACTGGGACGCTTCATGCGCATGGTGGTGGAACACAAGCACGCCATCGGCTTCAAGGGTGACCTGCTGATCGAGCCCAAGCCACAGGAACCCACCAAGCACCAGTACGATTACGACAGCGCTACGGTGTTCGGCTTCCTGCAGCAGTTCGGGCTTGAAGCGGAAATCAAGGTCAACATTGAAGCCAACCACGCCACCCTGGCGGGCCACAGTTTTCACCACGAGATCGCTACCGCCCTGTCCCTGGGCATCTTTGGCAGCATCGACGCCAACCGCGGCGACCCGCAGAACGGCTGGGACACCGACCAGTTTCCCAACAGCGTCGAGGAAATGACCCTGGCCACCTACGAAATCATCAAGGCCGGAGGGTTCCGCAGCGGCGGTTTCAACTTCGACGCCAAGGTGCGGCGCCAGAGCGTGGATGAGGTGGACCTGTTCCACGGCCATGTGGCGGCCATGGACGTGCTGGCCCTGGCCCTCAAGCGCGCCGCCGCCATGGTCGAGAACGACCGGCTGCAACAGTTCAAGGAACAGCGCTACGCCGGCTGGCAGCAGCCCCTGGGGCAGAAAGTACTGGCCGGCGCGTTCAGCCTGCAAACCCTGGCCGAACATGCCGTGGCCCAGGACCTCAACCCCCAGGCCGTCAGCGGCCGCCAGGAGATGCTCGAAGGCGTGGTCAACCGCTTTATCTACCCCTGAGGCAAGCCGGCCGGTGACAAACGCGCTACAAAACTGTGCTCGTCATCGGCCGCCAGCATCTACAGTTTCATCGTCACTCGTGTCTCCAACAATAAAAAAAGGACGCTCACCATGAAATCATTCAAACGCACACTCCTGGCCGGTGCCCTCGCGCTGCTGTCGCTGCCGGTGATGGCCGACGCCGCCCACCCCAAGATCGGCTTTTCCATCGATGACCTGCGCCTGGAACGCTGGGCCCGGGACCGCGACTACTTCGTGGCCGCGGCGGAGAAAATGGACGCCAAGGTCTACGTGCAGTCGGCCGACGCCAACGAGCAGAAGCAGATTTCCCAGATCGAGAACCTCATCTCCCGCGGCGTTGACGTGATCGTGATCGTGCCCTTCAACGCCACCGTGCTGACCAACACCGTTGCCGAGGCCAAGAAGGCGGGCATCAAGGTGGTCTCTTATGACCGGCTGATCCTCAATGCCGACATCGACGCCTACATTTCCTTCGACAACGAGAAAGTCGGTGAAATGCAGGCCAGCGGTGTGCTCAAGGCCGCGCCGAAAGGCAATTACTTCCTGCTCGGCGGCGCCCCCACCGACAACAACGCCAAGGTGTTGCGCGAAGGCCAGATGAAAGTGCTGCAACCGGCTATCGACAAGGGTGATATCAAGATCGTTGGCCAGCAATGGGTCAAGGAGTGGAACCCCACCGAAGCGCTGAGCATTGTCGAAAACGCCCTGACCCGGAACAACAACAAGATCGACGGCATCGTCGCCTCCAACGACGCCACCGCTGGCGGCGCTATCCAGGCCCTGGCCGCGCAGAAACTGGCGGGCAAGGTGCCGATATCCGGCCAGGACGCTGACCTGGCGGCGGTAAAACGCGTGCTCGACGGCACCCAGACCATGACCGTGTACAAGCCGTTGAAGCTGATCGCTTCCGAGGCGGCCAAGCTGTCGGTGCAACTGGCGCGCAACGAAAAGCCGGCCTACAGCTCCCAGTACGACAATGGCAGCAAGAAGGTCGACACCATCCTGCTTACCCCTACCCCGCTGACCAAGGACAACATAGACCTGCTGGAAAAGGACGGCTTCTACACCAAGGCGCAGATTGCAGGCCAGTAACCCTTGCTGACCAACCCTGTCGAGCTGCTCTGGCCTCTGTGGGACCGGGCGAAGTTCGGGAAGCCGGCACCGCGTTGTGCCTGACCCTGCGCGGTGTGTGCTTCCCGAGCTTCGCCCGGTCCCACAGGAGGTGCCGGGGCGTCTTTCTGCCGAGCTGAAAGCCATGTCCGAATACCTGCTGGAAATGAAAGGCATCATCAAGACCTTTGGCGGTGTGCATGCCTTGAACGGTATCGACATCAAGGTCAGACCCGGAGAGTGCGTGGGCCTGTGCGGCGAGAATGGCGCCGGCAAGTCAACGCTGATGAAGGTGCTGTCAGCGGTGTACCCCTGGGGCACCTGGGAGGGCGAGATCCTCTGGCAGGGCCAGCCCCTGCGGGCGCACTCCATCAGCGAAACCGAAGCCGCGGGCATTGTCATCATCCACCAGGAACTGACCCTGGTGCCCGACCTGTCGGTGGCCGAGAACATCTTCATGGGCCACGAGCTGACCCTGTTCGGCGGGCGCATGAACTACCCGGCCATGATCCACCGCGCCGAGGCCCTGATGCGCGAGCTCAAGGTGCCCGACATGAACGTGTCGCTGCCGGTGTCGCAATACGGCGGCGGCTATCAGCAACTGGTGGAAATCGCCAAGGCGCTGAACAAGAAGGCTCGCCTGTTGATTCTGGATGAGCCCTCCTCGGCCCTGACCCGATCGGAAATCGATGTGCTGCTGGACATCATCCGCGACCTGAAAGCCAAGGGCGTGGCCTGCGTGTACATCTCCCACAAGCTCGACGAGGTGGCGGCGGTATGCGACACCATCGCCGTGATCCGCGACGGCAAGCACGTGGCGACCACCGCCATGGCCGACCTGGACATTCCGCGCATCATCACCCAGATGGTCGGGCGCGAGCTGAGCAGCCTGTACCCCAGCAGCCCGCACGACATTGGCGAGGTGATCTTCGAAGCCCGACACTTCACCTGCCTGGACGTCGACAACCCCAAGCGCAAGCGCGTCGACGATGTGTCGTTCAGCCTGCGCCGCGGCGAGATCCTGGGCATCGCCGGGCTGGTGGGCGCCGGGCGCACAGAGCTGGTGTCGGCCCTGTTCGGCGCCTACCCCGGGCGCTACGAGGGCGAGGTGTGGCTGGCAGGGCAGCGCATCGACACCAGCACCCCGCTCAAGGCCATCCGCAACGGCCTGTGCATGGTGCCCGAAGACCGCAAGCGCCAAGGCATCATCCCCGACCTGGGGGTGGGCCAGAACATCACCCTGGCGGTGCTGGACAGCTATTCGAAAATGACCCGCATCGACGCCGAGGCCGAACTGGGCAGCATCGACCATGAAATCGCCCGCCTGCACCTCAAGACCGCCAGCCCCTTCCTGCCCATTACCAGCCTGTCCGGTGGCAACCAGCAAAAAGCCGTGCTGGCCAAGATGCTGCTGACCCAGCCCCGGGTGCTGATTCTCGATGAACCCACCCGCGGCGTCGACGTGGGCGCCAAGTACGAGATCTACAAACTGATGCACGCCCTGGCGGCCCAGGGGGTCTCGATCATCATGGTGTCCTCGGAACTGGCCGAAGTGCTGGGGGTATCCGACCGCGTGCTGGTGATTGGCGAAGGCCAGCTGCGCGGCGACTTCATCAACCAGGGTCTGAGCCAGGAAACCGTGCTGGCCGCCGCCCTCAGCCAACCCGTGCACACTGCCCCTACTGATCGGAAGCCCGCGTAGATGAACCAGGTCAAGCAACTGTTCAGCCGCTACAAAATGCTCGCGCTGGTGATCGCCGTGGCGATCATCTGGCTGTTCTTCAGCTGGCAGACCGAGGGCGGCTTCGTCACCCCGCGCAACCTGTCCAACCTGCTGCGGCAGATGTCCATCACCGGCATCCTGGCCTGCGGCATGGTACTGGTGATCATCAGCGGCGAGATCGACCTGTCGGTGGGCTCGCTGCTGGGGTTGCTGGGGGGCGTGGCGGCGATCCTCGACGTGGTTTACCACTTGCCACTGCTGATTAACCTGGGGCTTGTGGCGGTGCTGGGCCTGGTGATCGGCCTGGCCAACGGCGCCATGACGGCCTACCTGCGCATTCCTTCGTTCATCGTCGGGCTGGGCGGCATGCTGGCGTTTCGCGGGGTGCTGCTGGGCGTCACCGGCGGCACCACCATCGCCCCGGTGTCGCCGCAACTGGTGTACGTGGGCCAAGGCTACCTGCCCCCGGCGGTGGGGCTGATCCTGGGGGCGGTGCTGTTCGCCCTGACCCTGGTGCTGGCCTGGAAGCAACGGCGCAACCGCGCCCTGCACGGCCTGGCGGCACGGCCCCTGCTGCGCGACGTGCTGCGTGTGGTGCTGATTGGCGCGGTCCTGGCCGGCTTCGTCTACACCCTCAACAGCTACGACGGCATTCCAGTGCCGGTGCTGCTGTTGCTGGTGCTGCTAGGAGTGTTCAGCTACGTCACCAGCCAGACCGTGTTTGGCCGGCGCATCTACTCGGTGGGCAGCAACATGGAGGCCACGCGGCTGTCGGGCATCAACGTGCAGGCCGTCAAGTTGTGGATCTTCGGCATCATGGGCGTGATGTGCGCCCTGGCCGGGTTGGTCAACACCGCGCGCCTGGCGGCAGGTTCGCCGTCGGCGGGCAATATGGGCGAGCTGGATGCCATCGCCGCATGCTTTATCGGCGGCACCTCCATGCGCGGCGGGTCCGGCACCGTGTACGGCGCCTTGCTGGGCGCCCTGGTGATCACCAGCCTGGACAACGGCATGTCGATGCTGGACGTGGACAGCTACTGGCAGATGATCGTCAAGGGCAGCATCCTGGTGCTGGCGGTGTGGGTGGACGTCAGCACCCGAAGCGGCCGGCGCTGAATAGCATTGCATAGGGGTACCGGGTATGCCTATCCTATAGCGCATATAGGTAAGGGGGGTATCCCATGGGCCACATCGCTTCGAACAAAGACGGCCTGCTCAAGCGGGTAAAGCGCATCGCTGGGCAGATCCAGGCGGTGGAACGGGCGCTGGAGTCGGACCACGACTGCGCCAAGACCTTGCACCTGGTGGCCGCCACCCGCGGCGCCATCAACGGCCTGATGGACGAGATCATCGAAGACCACGCTCGCGAGCACGTGGCCAACCCGGCGCTCAGCGATGCCGAGCGCAGCCAGGGCGTGGAAGAACTGCTGGAAGCCATTCGGCGGTACTCGAAATGAACGCGCCCCATGCCCATAGCCACGTATTCCTCGGCTCCACCCATGATGAAAATGCCCGCCGCACCCTGTGGGTAGTGGCCCTGACCGTGGTGATGATGGTCGGTGAAATCGCCGCAGGCTACATCACCGGTTCCATGGCCCTGCTCGCCGACGGCTTTCACATGGCCACCCATGCGGGCGCCCTGGGCATCGCGGCGGCGGCCTACGCCTATGCCAAGCGCCACGCCACCAGCGCCCGCTACAGCTTTGGTACCGGCAAGGTGGGCGACCTGGGCGGTTTCGCCTCGGCGCTGATTCTGGGCCTGGTGTCGCTGGGCATCGGCGTGGAGTCGTTCATGCGCCTGGTCAACCCCACCCAGGTGGCCTTCGGCACCGCCACGTTGATCGCGATAGTCGGCCTGGCGGTGAACATCGTCAGCGCCCTGCTGTTGGGGCACGGCCATAGCCACGGTCACCATGATCATGACCATGAACATGACCACCTCCATGGCCATGACAACAACCTGAAGTCAGCCTACGTGCACGTGCTGGCCGACGCTCTCACCTCGGTGCTGGCGATCGCCGCCCTGCTGGCGGGTCGCTACCTGGGCTGGGTGTGGCTGGACCCGGCCATGGGCCTGGTGGGCGCGCTGGTGATCGCGCGCTGGTCCTGGACCCTGATCGGCACCACCGCCGGCGTGTTGCTCGACCGCACCGACGAGCAGGTGGCCGCGGAAATTCGCCAGTTGGTGGAAACCCCGGGCGACGCCACCATCACCGACCTGCATGTGTGGCGCGTGGGCCCCGAAGCCCATGCCGCCATCGTCAGTGTGCTGGGCCAGGGCAGCCTGGATGCCGAGCGCATCCGCGAGCGTCTCCAGCCGGTTCACGAGGTCAGCCACCTGACCGTCGAATTCCGGGCGGCCTGAGTCATGGCCAAGGAAATCGAAAACCCGTGCATCGCCGTGTGTCAGCTCAGCGGTGACCTGTGCGTGAGCTGCGGGCGCAGCCGGCAAGACATTCGCCAGTGGAAACGCATGAAACGCCCGGAAAAAATGGCCGCCGTGCAACGCGCCACGCTGCGCCTCAAGGCCCTCAACAAAGCCCGAGCAACGTCGTAGCAGCGGACCTGGCCGCGTCACGGGCGCGGCGCGGTACCCGCTTTACCGCGTGTGCCGCCGACGCGGCCAGGTCCGCTGCTACAAGGCCACCGCCGTGCCAATGGCTGCTGGCGTCGATGCAACACCCGCGCAACCCGGTACACTGAGCTTTTTCCAACAAGGGGCCAGCCATGGACCTGCTGTTTCTGGGTACCTCTTCCGGGGTGCCCACCAAGGCCCGCAACGTCAGCGCCACCGCGGTCATCGAAGCCTCCGGCAAAGCCTGGTACCTGGTCGATTGCGGCGAAGGCACGCAGCATCAATTGCTGCACTCGCCGCTGTCGATGCGCGACCTGCGTGCCATCTTCATCACCCACGTGCACGGTGACCACTGTTTCGGCCTGCCGGGGTTGCTGGCCAGCGCCGGCATGTCCGGGCGCAGCGAACCGCTGGAGCTGGTGTTGCCCCAGGCGCTGCACGCGTGGGTGCGCCAGAGCCTGGCCGTGAGTGCCACCCACCTGCCTTTCGAACTGCGCCTGCACGCACTCGAAACACTGGACCAGTGGGCCAACGCCAGCATGGCGGTGAGCACCGTGGCGCTGTCACATCGGGTGCCCAGTTGGGGCTATGTGTTCGCTGAAGTCAACCCGGACCCACGCCTGGACAGCGAGCGCCTGCTGGCCGATGGCATCCCCCGCGGCCCGCTGTGGGGCGAACTGGCCCACGGCCGCGACGTGGAGCATGACGGCCGGGTGATTGCCGCCAGCACCTATCTGCGCTCGTCCCGGCCGGGACGGCGCATTATCGTCTGTGGTGACAACGACCGGCCAGAGTTGCTCGCCAAGGTCGCGCAAGGAGCTGACGTGCTGGTGCATGAGGCCACCTTTACCCAACCGGTTCTGGAACGTGCGCAGACCAGCCATGGGCACAGCACCGCGGCGGCGGTGGCCCAGTTCGCCGAGGCCGCGGGCGTGCCGAACCTGGTACTGACGCACTTCAGTGCACGCTACCAGGGCGACCCGAACCGCAGCCCCTGCATCGATGATGTGCGCGTGGAGGCTGAAACACGCTACAGCGGGCAGTTGGTGCTGGCGCAGGATCTGCAGCGTTACCGTGTGGGGCGTGACGGTGTGCTGGTGGCCCTCTAGAGTGGCAGCGTTGGGATCCCGAGCTTCGCCCGGTCCCACAGGGTGCACCGGCTCCAGATACACCGCAAGGCGGCCTCACACCACGCTGTCACGCTGCAGGCTGCTCCTGTGCCCGACACCCGCAGCCCCCAGCCGGGCCACCAGTTGCTCACGCGCCGCACGCCCGCCCGCACGCACATATTCAAGCTCCGACGCGGTGATCAGCACCACCGGTACCAATTGCACCGGCGACAACGGCATGCCCTCCAGGCGCGAAGGGAAATCCGCCGCCGGGCCACCCAGCAACACGCCGACCGCATCATCCTCGGTGACGAAACTGGCCGGCACCTGCTCACCGATATGATGCGATTGGCTGACCCCAGGCAACTCCAGCGACAGCACGCCATGCTGGGCCAACTGCTGAGTAATGCCGCCCGCGTCAGCCACGGTGTCGGCGACATGCTTGAGCACCTCAAAGGCCCAACTGTGCTTCAACGGGTCCACCTCGCCCAGGGCGCCACGGGCCTGTTCGGGGATGTCGGAGGTTTCCAGGAACACCTCCATTTCAAAGCCATTGCCCGCTCCTTCTACATCATCGAACGGGTCCGACAGGCCGTCGCTGGCCAGCAGAACCGCACCATCACGGCGCACCACCCGATACGCCTGGCGCGTCGATGGCCACTGGGTGCCGCCCGTGAGGCTGGGGCTGATGAGGTAGGAAATGACATCCTGCTCCACGGTGCCCACTGATTGCCAGTGGCGGTCCAGGCATTCGCCAGTGGCCAGCCGGGCCGCCTGCTCGGTGGCTTCGCGCGCGGGCGAGGACGGGGCAACTGGCGGGCTGTCGGGCGTGTTCGGGGCGCCAAAGAGTTTTCTCAAGAACTTCACGTGCATTCCTTGCTGGACGATGAGGCCGGCTAGTCTAACAGCGCCCGAATACGCTGCGCATCCGCAGGGCCCACGGGGTTGTAGACGATCATGCCCAGGTCCGGGCGCCCGTCCACCGCGAAGCCCGAATACTCAAGCTCGATGATGCCTTGGGTGGCATGGTGCAGACGCTTGGTACCCTCGCCATGCACACGCACATCATTGTCACCCCAGAATGCCGCGAACTCCGGGCTGCGCTCGCAGAGCTCATCTGCCAGCTGGCTGACCTCGGACGCCGCGCCGGCACGAATGGCATCGGCGCGAAACGCGGCGACGATAAAGCGCGCCATGCCTTGCCAGTCATCCTGGCGCGCCCGCGCTTCGGAATGGCAGAACATCAGCCGCAGGATATTGCGCTCCTTGGCCGGCAACAGGCTGTAGTCGGTGAATACCACGGCTGCGGCGCGGTTCCAGGCCAGCACGTCCCAGGTGGCGGTCTTGATCAGCGCCGGGCTGAAAGCCAGGGTGTCGAGCAATCGTTGCAAGCGAGGGGTCACGCCTTCGGGGGCGTGGTAGACCACCTCCGGTGGGTGGCCGAAAGCAAGCATGTACAAGTGTTCGCGCTCGGGCGCCGTCATCAGCAGGCCCTGGGCGATACGGTCAAGCACCTGGGCAGAAGGCGCGCCGCCGCGACCTTGCTCAAGCCAGGTGTACCAGGTGGCGCTGATATTGGCCCGCTGTGCGACTTCCTCGCGGCGCAGCCCGGGGGTGCGGCGGCGGCCAGGGGTAAAACCGAAGCTGGCCGGGTCCAGGCGCGCCCGGCAATCCTTGAGGTAAGTGCCCAGCAGATGAGGTGCCATGGGAATCCTGTTAGTGTTTATACCCTGATAACGTCACGGCTTTTACCGGTTAAACATTACGCTCACCCTGGGCACTCCAGCAAAGGGAGAGTTGAACCATGCGCATATTTCTGACCGGCTCCACCGGTTTCATCGGCACCCAGGTCACCCGCGAACTGCTCACTGCCGGCCATCAGGTGCTGGGGCTGACCCGCTCGGCCGCAGGCGCCGAGGCATTGCGCAACCAGGGCGCCGAGCCCTGGCAAGGCGACCTCCAGGACCTGGCCAGCCTGCATGACGGCGCTGCCGGATGCGACGCGGTGATCCACACCGCTTTCGATCATGACTTCAGCCACTTCGTCGCCAATTGCGAGAAAGACGCCCGCGCCATCGCCGCCCTGGGCGCGGCGCTGGAGGGAACGCAGCGGCCGCTGATCATCACCTCCGGCACCGGCATCGGCACCTTCGCTCCGGGGCAGCCAGCGGACGAAGACCATTTCGATGGCAACCACCCCAATCCGCGTATTGCCTCCGAGGTGGCCGGCCGAGTGTTGAGCGACCGCGGCGCCAACGTGGTGGTCATGCGCCTGGCGCAGATACACGACCCCCGCAAGCAGGGGCTGGTGACCGAACTCATTCGGCTGGCCCGGGAAAAAGGCGTCAGCGCCTACGTCGGTGACGGCCTGACCCCCTGGTCGGCGGCGCACCTGGACGATACCGCGCAGCTGTACCGCCTGGCCCTGGAAAAACATCAGCCCGGCGCCCGCTACCATGCTGCCGCCGAGTCGGCCATCGCCTTTCGTGACATCGCCCAGACGATCGGCCAGGGCCTGGGCCTGCCCACGGTGTCCCTGCCTGCCGACCAGGCGGCAGCGCATTTCGGCTGGATGGCCGCCTTCGTCGACAAGAGCATGGCCAGCGCCAGCCACAAGACCCGCGAACGCCTCGGGTGGCAGCCCACGGGCCCCGGCTTGCTGGCCGACCTGCGCACGTGCCTGGCGGGGTAGCCGCTGTACGAAATGCGTCCCCACTTGGCCAGGCTGCATTGAAAACGGGCTCGGGCGGCACCCTCCTCGCTAGCGCTTGTGCTTGTTCGTCTATCTGCGATGATGCACGCCCCGCCACGAGGCGGGTCGCTTGCCCAGAAGGAACGAAGCGCGATGACTCCTCACAACCACACAGGGCTGCTGTTGGTGCTTGCCTGCTTGCCGGTACCCGCCTGGGCCAACGCCCCGGAACCGGTACCCCGCTACGCCGAGTTCAAGGCCT
Organism: Pseudomonas sp. RIT-To-2; assembly: GCF_029623465.1. Classification (NCBI taxonomy): domain Bacteria; kingdom Pseudomonadati; phylum Pseudomonadota; class Gammaproteobacteria; order Pseudomonadales; family Pseudomonadaceae; genus Pseudomonas; species Pseudomonas sp. RIT-To-2. The sequence continues at coordinate 22,258 of NZ_JAPYKM010000056.1, forward strand.
GGCAGGTCGGCTGTGACAATACCCGGCGCTGCACCGCGGTCTCGGCCAGTACCGATACACCCGGCATGGGCCTGGAGATCTTTCGCGACGCAGGCCCGGGTGGCGCCACGCGCTTGAGCGTCTTCACCCCCGCCGGCCTGCGCCTTCATGGCGACCTTGGGGTCGATGGCCACGCGGTCCCAGGCGTTCGCCAAGCTCAGGGGCAAGCTGCCATTGACCTGCTGCGCCGGCTGCGCAACGCCGACACCCTCGATGCCAGCAGCAACCAGGGCGAGCGGCATATTTCCCTGCAAGGCATGAGCGCGGCGCTGCTGCTGATCGACTCGGTGCAAAGCCGCCTCGACCACCCCAGCGCCGTGGTACGCACCGGCAGCCAACCCGACAGCGGCATACCCGCGGCCATCTCCGCGCCCAGCCTGCCAGGCGTTATACCTGCTCCCTCCCTCAGCGCTGTCGAGGCGCAGACCATGGGCGAGGAGGTCATGCGCCTGACCCAAGACCAATGGAGCGAGCCGGGCCTGTCCAACTGGACCGCCACGGCGCAGGTTTCCCCCCTGGACACCGCGCATGTGCTGGTGGGCCTGCGCTATGGATGCGACGGCGACAACTGCATGTACAGCTATTACCGCGCGGCGCGCACGGCCCCCTATCAACCCACGGTGCTGGCTTTTATCACGCCCCCCTACGATGACCTGGGCGGCGAAATGTATGGCCAGTTCACCTTCGACGCGGGCAATGGTGAGCTGACCCAGCTTGCCGCCCATGGCGCGGGGTGCGGCACTCGTGCCGTGTGGGCCTACGACGGCACCGCGATGCAATTGAAGGAGTTTCGCAGCATGCGCGGCTGCCAGGGACTGGACCCAGCCCGTTGGCCGGTGATCTGGCGTACCGCCACGCAAGCCACGCCCTCGAAGTAGGCGTGGCGGGGAGCCCGCCCGTCTGCACCACTGTCAGTTATGACAGGTCACACCCTTACTGGGCGCGTGTACAACAGAGGTTCAACCAAAACGCTCAGTGAGGCTCACCATGACATCCCTTATCCCTCCTTCGGCCCTGAATCATCTAGACCAATCGTTCGGCGACGAGGGGGAAGTCAACCTGCAATATCTGTTCAGCGACGTACGTATTACGGGCGTCCGTTCATTGCTGCTGCTGCCCGACAGATCCATCGTCGCCGGCGTGTTCGGTGTTGCAGGCGGCGAGGATGGCTCCTTGCTTGTAAAGCTTCTACCCAATGGGCAAGTCGATACCGCCTTCGCTGAAAAAGGTTATTTGAATGAAGGCTATTCCGAGGCTGGCTATAGCTCGTCTACCCCTGAGAGCCTCGTCCTGCTCGACCACGATCGTTTTCTGGTGGTCACGCGCTGCATCAGCGGTAGCGGCGAATATATCCCTGCCTGCACCTGCTATCACTTCGACGGCACGCGTGTGGTGGAGTTCGGCAACAATGGCCGCATCATCTTGAATTCACTGCTCCCCCCACTGCCCACCACTGAGCACCCCAGGGCGACATCTGGACAGTCCCATACCCGCCACGCAGCAGGCGTGCTGAACGGCAAAATCACTTTCAGTTTCAACCATGCCAGAGTAGGCGTTAGTTACGAACGCAGTTATCTCATCCGCCTGACTCAAGAGGGTAACGTTGATAACACCTACAATGACAAAGGCTTCGCCGATATTCCCTTCGGTGACGATTTCATGCGCATCGAAAGCCTGACACCCTATGACAAAACCTGGGGCACCTGGATAGTGGGCGGCTACAAGGACCCCACGGGGCTGATCACCCGAGTGGATGACAATGGTCACGTCGACCGCACCTTCGGCGTCGATGGGTTCTACCTGAACACATCTCGAGCGGGCTCACGCTTATACGGTACCTTCGTCGATCAACAGCAGAAAGTCATCGTGGCGGGGGTGGATGAATCAGGGGGCGGTGATCTAGCGGATGATGGCCTTGTCTTCAGGCTTGACGCTAAGGGCGCCCTCGACGAGTCCTTCATACAGACGCATAAGAATGTCGACGGGCAGCGCACTGTTCTGCAGTGGATTGACGCCACCGGAACAGGAGGTGACGTGTGGGTGGCTGGATTTGTAGTCAGTGCCAGCAACTCCCTCTATGGGTTCCTGGCCCGCTACCTTCCCAACGGGGTCCCGGATGAAAGCTTTGGGGACCGAGGTTATTTGTTTGTGGAGAACCTGATGTGGGTATTCGACCTCGTGGTACAGCCGGACGGAAAGTGCCTGATCCTGGGCGACGACTACGTCAAACAACCTGTTCCCAAAGTCAGACGGTTCCTGGCCAGCTGAAGACCGGGCATTGCAGCGGGCCTGGCCGCGTCGAAAACCCTGCGCAGCATCAGACACACCCCACGCACCGCCGACGCGGCCAGGTCCGCTACGGGTTGCACGCCA
>NZ_JAPYKM010000057.1:0-22711 GCF_029623465.1 Pseudomonas sp. RIT-To-2
GATCGGTTGAAGATTACGAAGCCTTGCTGCCGTGGAACTGCTCGCCCGCATCGCGTAGCTAAGCGCACCACTCACCTTGAGTTCGGTGGGGTTTATGGAGCGCTTACAAAAATACAGGCACGCTAAGGATGTATACATCCGGTGCCAAAGGGTGCCCTTTGAAACCCAAAGCCGCCTCTACGAGTCGATAAACCTGAGTCATCTTTAGGACAGGAAATGTTTTGTGGCCACCGCCTGCGCGCAGTCGGTGGCCACAAAACCCTGATCAGGGCTGCGCCCCGATACCCCGTTGGATTAGCGTCTTTCAGAAATTCGAGTTTTCTTGATTAGTGCAACTTAAAGCAAATTAACGCCAATCAGAGCAGCTTAGAGCAACTCAATGCAATTTCTGTCGGGCATGGAACCAGCACGTTTTTGGTGAGGCACGTTACCGACTGTTTACAAATGAGCTGCGCCATTCGTAACCAATCGACCGTACCAAAGGGGAAACCCCTTTGAACCGCGAAGCCTAACGCGCTGCGCTTGTTGGCCCCTGGCCGTCCGATGGCTTCGCCACCGAACCGCCAGGGGCTTTTTGTCGTCGGCTGATTTAGGTCGTCTAGGGGCTGCTGTGACGGGCTGAAAACCCGCGTCGGGGTGGTTTTTTGCGGTGACAGCGGATCACCAGGGCAGACCGTCCTGCAGGTCGCGCCGCGTCTGGCGTTGCGCGTATAGACAACGAAAATCGCGTCGGGTGATACTGTTGGTACAAAAGGTAATCAGCTCATTAATGGGAAATGGGTTGATGGTGAAGGGCTACCATTACCTGTTCCTTCCAGTGTAGGTGCGTCTGGCCGAGTACCTAATGTTTTGCAAACAGGGGGCAATACTCTAAACAAAAGCACAGCCAACGGCTTGAATGAATATTTTGGTGAGAGCTTAACTCCGCGTGAGTGGGGGAGAGCGCTTGAGGCACTAAAGGCCGATGCCGGCAAGCTGCCTAACAATTTTCACGGTCGAATACTAGATAATGGCGATTATGTAGGTAAGACTGGCGAGATTGTCGGGAATATTAGGGGTTATCTGCCATGAGTGTAAAAGCCAGAATTACACCTGTAGCTTCAGATTATGAAACCTGCGCTGAGTGCTATGTCAGGCTAATGATTTTTTCCGGAGAATTTCATCCAGACGAAATTACTAAGCTTTTGCAGATTCAGCCTACAGTCGCAAATTTTGCTGGGGAAAATGTTACAAATAGTCGAGGGCTTACTAGGGAGGTAAAAAACTCGATGTGGTTCCTGTCTACTGAAAGTCATATATCCTCTAAAGATATCAGGGAGCATATCGATTGGCTGGTCGAAACTATTTATCCTCGTCGTGAATCACTAAGTAAAATTCAAGAGATGGATGGTGTTAAAATTACTTTGAAGTGTGTATGGTTTTCTTTGGTAGGGCACAGCGGCCCAGTACTTTGGCCTGAGCAAATGCGCGCTTTGGCGGATCTGGATTTAGAGTTGTCTTTTGATATTTATTTTGCCGAAAATTAGAGGGTACAAAAGCGACTGTCTCTAAAAATCCCAATGCAACTAGTGCGCTGACTGACTCAGAGGCAGGCACGCTGGTTGAAAGGAATGTTTTGGAGACGAGTCCCAAAGTAATAAATCAAGCCGAACCAGACGTTCTTGCAAAGGTTAATAACGGACGCAGCCCATATTCTGAGTTAAACGGTGCAATTGGGGAGGCTCGTGGCTGGAGTCAAGCTATTGAATCGGGGCAAACACCAATTTCCGGACCTAGGAAAGAGTCACTCCCAGGTGCAGATTACATTACCTATGATCCATCATCGCGATCTGTGATCGTCTGGGACGCCAAGTATCGCGCTGGATAACAGCTCGACCCACAAAACCGCTGCAATCAAGGATTGGCTGGAAAAACACCCTCGCTTCAAGCTGCACTTCACTCGGACCAGCGCATCTTGGCTGAACGCAGTGGAAGGATGGTTTTCGCAGTTGGAGAGACGGGCGCTGTATCGAGTTGTCTTGCTGATTTGACGGAGTCGAAAAAGGAAACTATCTCCGCACTGTCAACGGTGGCAGGGGGGCTTGCGGGGGCAGCGGTAGGCGGCACTGCGTCAAGTACTGAGGCCGGGGCCAGCGCTGCGCAAAACTCTGTCGATAATAACCAGCTTAGTGTCAATGAAAACATCACGTTGCAGATGGGTGAGAGGGCTTATGCAGCCTCTTGTTCAGGTGCCAGCAGTGATGGTTGTCAGACCCTAAAGCAGACCATTGATGAGCTCAAGCAGAAGGGCTCGAGTGTTCTTCCTACTGAAAAAACGGTTGTAGGAGACGACTTTTTCCCTGGCGGAGTTATACCGTCGGAGCATAAACCTAGCGACGTTGTAGGATGCGTAATTTCCGGAAACAGCACGTGCGTGGTGTCGGACCAGATGGTTACGACGCCGTTGGGTCAAGAGTATGTTCTGACACCGGCGAATGATGCACAGGTGGTGGAGCTTCAATCACAAGAAGCTCAGAGGGATGCTCAGCTCAAGCAAATCAGCAGCCAACTGATGGCCAATGGCAATTTCGGATTGGGCGGCGCGCTGCTTGATGGTTACAATGCGGTTAGTGGTACTGATCCGGTTACGGGGCAAGCGCTGACCACTGGTCAGCGGGTGTTGTCCGGGATTGCTTCGGTGTTTAATCTGGGTGGGGCTGTTGCTCCAATATTCGACCTCGATGGCGTGGCGGTTGAGCCTGCTGATGGTGCAAAAGGACTTGGAAAGGATTACGTTGATATTCTTTCTCCTGAAGCAAAGCAACATATTCTGTACGGTGATAAGCCAGGCAGTGGGGGACATATGTGGCCGGGACAGGAAGGAAAGACAGTTTTTCCTGAAAGTTGGTCAGGAGATAAGATTGTTGACGCGGTCGGCGATATCACGACATCTCCGAGTACTAAGTGGTACGCGCAAACTGGAACCGGTGGCGCTTATACAGCTAAAGGAGATGCTGCTAAATGGGTCGCTTATGAAACTCGTGATGGCGTACGAATGCGAGTTGTATATCAGCCGGCTACAGGAAAGGTTGTTACTGCATTTCCTGATGATGCTCCAATTCCACCTTACAAACCAATTAAGTAGGATTTATGTTTGCGGATCGTATCATTAGGTTTGGGGAAAAATTTGAAGGTCGATTAAATTCCGATCTTCTCCAAGGCGCCTTGGATTATGTCGCGTATAGCGAAGAGAGCCTAGCCTTTGAGATATTGTGCGATCATATTTGCGAATATGACATTTCTATAACGGACGAAGAATATAGAGAGGCTGTTCTGCTGGTTCTAGATATGGGGCTTGATTTAGATGAAGGGCCATTTAAGCACCTGCTGGGGTTGAAGCAGTAAAGAGATAGAAGGTAGTTGGTGCAAAAGGAGGGCCAGCGAGTAATCTGAATCCGACGAGTGCTATAACAGACGCTGAGGCTGGAACCAGTGGATTGGCAAAGATAGGTTCTTTGAAGGGAGAGCCTGAGCTGCCACCAAAAAATGCAAGTACGGACATGATTCGATCAATTGAGCGTCAAAATGAAGCTTCGAAGGGACTTGCTCAAGCTGGATATGATGTTGAGCAGTTGGCAAATTCTGGGAAAAAAGGAGCCAGCCCTGATTTGCGGATTAATGGTGAACTAGCTGATGTTTTCTCGCCAATCACCAATAGCCCAATTTCAGTGCTGAAAACAATAACCGGTAAAGTTGAGACTCAGGCTAGCAATATTGTTGTGAATTTGGCTGACTCTCCATTGACCTTTGAGCAGATAGAAAACGCACTGCGCTCGAATCCTGTCGAAGGCTTGAAAAAGATTTATTTGATGAAGGGCGGGGAATTTAGGGTGATAGGGGCAGCGAAGTGACAATTACAATGAATCTTGAGATTGAAGTTGGAATTTCCTTTGAAGAAATTGCTTCAGTGCTCTCAGTGATGGGGGCTGAGCACGCAATTGAAAGTGGTTATCTAACAGGTAACTTTAAATATTCAGGTGTTTATTTTGTATTTCGTTGCTTTAGTACACCTGAGGACGTTGCTGCTGAAGGGGTTAATGTTGATTGGAAAGCAGGTATGAGTGGAGCGTTTCATTGTCCTATAAAATATTTGCTGGAGAGTTCTGAGGATATTAAGTCTTTCCTTACGAAGCTGTCGATAGAGACGGATTTTAAATTTGTTCTTTCTTTTCAGTACGAAAGTTTGTATGTGATTCGTGATGAGTTTGGTATTGGTTTTCTGAAAAACATGGTTGATTAGTTGGTGCAAAAGGGACTCCTGCCTGGGATAACGCTATATCTAAAGCTGACGGAGACTCGGGTATCTCCCTCCTGTCCGGCAAAACTATGTTAAAGATGTTTACGACTTACAAGGGGCTGTAGACAAGATGCGTGCTAGCGGTGCTAGTGCAGAAGACGTTGCAAAGTATGCGTATGGCGCAAGAAACGAGCTGAAAATGAAGTACAGAGAATATACGCCTCCTGAAATGCTTGATGTCATTGATGCGAGAAACTTGGAGCGATATGGCAACAAAATTGGACCCGGATTTGATGATCTAGTTAAAAAATGTAAAACTTTTGATCAAATAATTGAAAGTTCTACGCGGGCTGGCGGTGGAGACCTTTTTCAATGAAGAGATTTGTTGATGAGGACGTTTATGCTCTTGGTCGCATGAAGTCTGGAAGGCTGTATGCGGAGCTGATTTCTGATGTGGGCTGGGAAGGTTTCCCTAATTATGCAGAGAAATTTATTAAGCTCTTCTCTGGTAGCATCATTAGTAGAAGTGATTCTGTTGATACTAGGGTTTGGGGGGTGATTATTAAAGGCCAGCCCCTACGATTGGTTTACGAAGACTTTCCCGTGATGATTAGTTTGGAGTCGCAAAGTGAAGAAGGGGACCGATTTATCGAGGGATTAAGAGAGGCTTTGATAAGCTAAATTAGTCCTTCGGTGCAAAAGCATACGTGCCTTCGAAAACGGCGGTTCAAGAACTTGAGGTAGACGCCTATAAAAACCTTAAGGCAAGAGAGGTTGTTGGAGATGGTCTAGAACACGACCAGATCCCTTCATTTGCTGCGTTGCGCACAGCAAAGGAAGCAGAGTTGGGCCGCCCCCTTACTGAGTTGGAGACCAAGACTCTCTACCAAAACTCTACTGCTGTAGAGGTCCCACGAGATGTACATATTGCAGGTCCGACGTATGGCGAGAAAAATACTCCTGCTCAGATTCAGCAAGATGCAGCGGACCTGTGCGGTGCAGTTTGTCGTGATACAGAAGCTTTGCGGGGAGTTTTTGACGATTGCGGGGCGTTCGGCTGGTAAGGTTTTTTGTGGTGTTGATATATTTTATCCGAGATTACTTAGCCTACAGTTTGAGGCGGATGAGTTGCTTGATGAGTTAGGTCTCTCTGATTTGCTGCCTACGGATGCTAAGGTATTCTGCATGCATCAAGGATATGAAATTAATTATTTTCTACCGATCTCTGACGATCCGCCAGTATTTCAGTTTTTTGAAGGTCAGAGTTCGATAGCTAAAACTTGGGATAGCTTTTCAAGCTTCTTAATTGCATCAATAGGAGATCATCTTTTACAATGGTCGGACTTAAATTAACAGGGTTCAAGGTATTGCTTCGAATGCAATAAGGTGCAAAAGCAACTGGTAGCGCTGCCGGAAAGGTAGAATGGAACAAACGTCTCAGGCGCTCCAACATCGACAATCAAAATAAATGTTCGGGATGGTGTTATTCAGACTGCGTTCCCGTACTAGTTAGGAATGGTTATGAGCAGTGGCGGCACACTAATAGAACGATTTGTCGCCCAAGAGTTGGACGACAGCGTTCGCTCTATTTTGAAAGATGCCTTTGATGGGCGGATGTGCTCCAAGAGCGTTCTGCTCAGGGAGTTCGAGTTTAATTGCTTTGACGTTTCTTTGGACTTTGAAAAGGCATCGTCACATTGCAAGATGTTCTTTCCGCTAGAGAGAGTAGCTTTCTTGATATACCGATACGTGATTTTATCTCTGCTTGCGGTTTGAAGGTCTCTTGTTAATTGTAGAAGCCTAGATGTGATCTGACACCGGCCTAGCGCCGGTGTTTTTGCACCCGATATGCACCCTTTTTGCCGCCTTCTTGCATCCTTTCTGCAGTCAAGTTGCACCCCTTTTGCACCCACCCTGACGACCTACGGTCTATCTGTCCAACACGCTCTTTTTCAGCATGATTTTTCGCTCCTTAACAGGAGCAAAATCTCAATACACAACACGCCCCTCTTGCGAGTTGAGTATTTTCTATATGCATCATATCGATTCTGAGCGTAGTGGTTAGCTATGTGTTAGTACGAATGGCCCAAATCATGCTGCTTATTATTTGGAGAATAAGAGGTCTGATGGAAGTTTTGTGGTGTTTGAAGTTGATGCTGATCTGAATAATGAAATTATTGCATCAGCGGTAGAGCAGAAGCCAATTCCTGGGGTTGCAAGGAACCCAGATGCGCCCAGGGTCGTTGATCCGAGCAAGGGGCAGCCAAGTATCTCTCTTGAATTCCGAAAATTTGGGATAGACTAATTGAGCAACACTCATCAAACGCGAGAGTGTTGACAAGTGAGGAGTTTTTCAATGAGTTTGGACATTGAGTTTTCTAGTCTGCAGGCTGATATTTTTGAAGGTCGGAAAGATATTTCAGTTTTTTTGGTGAAAGGTAGGTTTTATTATTTGGCTGATGATAAAGAAAATTTTTGCATCGATGTTAGGCCTGAGTACAGGTCTTATGTCGAACGCGGCGTTTTGCAGGAGGAGCTTTATGACGCGGCTCTATTCCAGTTCAGGGGAGGGGTTCCTGTTTTAAATTGCGAGACTTTCGAAGTGTATGTGAAGAACAATAATTTGGCTCTGTTATCAGTGGAGTGGATGCGAGGGTTCTTCCGGCATAGTCTTCCAGCTGGCTATTTTTCCCAGCTTTACAGAAAGCTAAGGATTCTCCGAACAAGTCCCGGGTATGCGAAAATCGCCTGACCACCTGATCCGAGCCTCCCATGAGCCAGATGAGCTTTTCCGACTTCGAGTACGCCGGCAAGCGCAAGCAAACTCGCCGCGAGCGTTTCCTTGCCGAGATGGATCAGGTCGTGCCCTGGACGGGCCTGCTGGGGCTGATCGAGCCTTTCTACCCCAAGGCCGGTGGTGGTCGAAAACCTTATCCACTGGAAACCATGTTGCGCATTCACCTGCTGCAAAATTGGTTTTCCCTGAGTGATCCGGCCATGGAGGAAGCGCTCTACGAAATCACGCCCATGCGTCAGTTCGCGCGTCTGACACTGAGCGCGCCGATACCGGAAGACACCACGATCATGAACTTCCGACACCTGCTGGAGAGGCATCAGTTGGCGCCTGCAATCCTCGCGGTCATCAACGGCTATTTACAGGAAAAAGGCCTGTCGTTGCGCCAGGGCACCATCGTCGACGCAACCATTATTCATGCCCCAAGCTCGACCAAGAACAAAGACGGTGAGCGCGATCCCGAGATACATCAGACGAAGAAGGGTAACCAGTATTTCTTCGGTATGAAGGCCCACATCGGTGCTGACGTTGAGTCTGGATTGGTTCACCACGTCCATGGCACCGCTGCCAATGTGGCCGATGTCACCCAAGTGGCTGAACTGCTCCACGGGGAAGAAAACGCGGTCTATGCGGACGCAGGTTACACCGGTGTCGAAAAGCGTGAAGAGCACGAAAATCGTGACGTGATCTGGCAAATTGCGGCTCGGCGCAGCACGTATTCCAAGCTGAAAAAACGCAGCCTGTTGTACAAAACCAAGCGCAAGATCGAGTACTGCAAAGCGCAGACACGTGCCAAGGTTGAGCACCCGTTTCGGGTTATCAAGCGCCAGTTTGGTTACGTAAAAGTACGCTTTCGTGGGCTGATGAAAAACACGGCCCAGCTGACCACGCTATTTGCCCTGTCGAACCTGTGGATGGCTCGAAAACGACTGATGGGTTTGGGTGAGTTGCGCGCTTAACACAGAGAACCGGACGGAAAACGCTCCGCCGCACACTGTATTAGGCCATTTTCAGGGAATAGCGCCGATTGCCTGGCGAATTACGGCTTGCCATCGCTGCGCGGCAAGTTGATCGGAGCATCCCTAAGTGATGGTCAGGAAGAGAGATTAGTTATGGCGGAGTGGGAGGTTGTCAGATCGAGGTTGCCTAAATTCTATATTGATTTTGATAAAAATATATTTCAGCATATGGACTGGGATAGGTGTCATGAGGATTATGTTCCGCAGGGGTGGAATGCCAAGGCTAGCAGTGAGTTTGGGATGTGGGTTCCGGAAAATTATAAATATTGGTGTGTTTTAGATATGGATTTTTGGAGGTTTCTCTTGTGATTATGGGGAGCTGAATCTCGCAGTCGATGCGGAGAAGGCGCTTGAGGGGTTTGGGCTTGGGGTGAAGGTTGGCGACGATGAAATATTCAGTGGTGCTGAGGACGCAAAAAATGTAGGCGATGCGGCGCGTGCCCCTGAAGGCTATACTGCATAGCTCACACGGTTCGGTATTAGGTGCAAAAGATGTGATGCCGAATCCACGTAAAACCGCTGTTTATTCTTCGACGGCGGAAGGTACTGTGCAGTATGTTGGCATTGCCGATAATCTTGAAGCGCGGTCAGCAGCACACTTATTCCAGCAAGACATTGAGATTGATGCAATATCAGGTCTTCAGAATGTTTCGTAGTGATGCGAGAACCGTTGGGCAAGTGTTGATCGAATACAACGGTTTAGCTAAAGATGGTGGTTCATTGATTAACAAGATCAACAGCATCTCTACAGCTAATCCGATTTGTGCGGAGTCTCTCGCTAGAGGTGCGGCTCTTTTGAAGGTATTTGGATATCCAAGGTTCAAATAATGATCAAGATTGGAGATTTATTTACCATCGCAACTGCGAGTGGGAAAGCATATTTCCAGTTTGTAAAAAAACCGCCTATTGGGTCATTAATTCGTGTCTTGCCAGGTGCGTATGATGGCGAGCCGGATTTGGATGTCTTGATGGAGAAAAAACAAATTTCTGGATTTTTTTCCTTTTTCGGCACCACCAGCGGCACAATAAAAAACAGGATCTGATCCGCCAGCCTCGATAGAAAAAGCGAGACAAAAAACGCGAGGTAATCCTTACGCATAGGGAACTCCTCTGAGCATCTGTTGGCGTTTCCAGCGGTTATTTTCTTCGCTGAAGTATCGGGTCTTGAATTCCTCGTCCTTGATCCTATCAGCCTGCTGAAAGCACAGATTTCAAGCAATCGCGTTGTCTAATCAGAACCTGTACGCCACCCGCACCGACAACCCATTGGACTGGGAGTCCTCGCCAATCGCCTGCGTGCCCTGATAAGCAATCCCGGTGCTAAGCCCTGACGCCCACAGGAAATCCACGCCCAGCGTGGCGGCCAGCGTGTTGTCGCCAAACCCTTCGGTGGTGATTGAGTAGGTTGAGTCCCCCACGCCCACATAGCCCAGCCGTGCGGTGCTGGCAGAGTTGAACGTGTGGCTGTACTCCAGGCGCGAGCGCAGGGTCATGTACGCCCAGCCCAGTGCGATACCGTATTGACCGCGCAGCCCCGCCACGCTCGATAGCAAGGAGATGCGCTGCTGGGCGTAGGCCAGGTTGTAGCTTCCGGCGTCCGATTCGCTGAACCCGCGCAGCCAGGTGGTGGAGCTGTCCAGCCGGCCGTACGGTGAGAGCAGCCAGTTCTCGCCTTTCATTTCGTAACCCGAGCTCAACGAACCGAACAACTGGTCGCCGCTGCGAGAGCCCTTGGCATAGCGGGCGGCGTCGCTGGCGTAGCGGTCGCTGTCGAACGTCAGTCGGCTATAGCCCATCAGTGCGTCGAGGAACACGGCGCTTGGGTGGTAGCTGCTATAGACCGCGACGCTGTACGACTCGCCGCGACTGATACTGCCGGAGGAACCAATGTCGCTCTTGTCGCTGCCGTAACCGATCCCCATCCCCACGGTCAGCGCCCTGGACAACCGATAGTCGATACCGCTGCTGACGCCAATGGTGGTGTTGCTGACTTTGCTACCGCTTTGCCGGGTGTCGCCGAAGTCCACGTAGCCGCCTGTCCATACCGACACATCGCCGTTGGGCAGGGGCTGCGTGCCCTTGTCTTCGGCGGCGTTAAGCATGGCCGGTGGGGCATTGGGTGCAGCCTGGAGGTTCGACAGCGCATCCAGGTTGTTCAGGTCGTTGTCGGCTTGGCCGTGCGTGCCCTTGGCCTGCGCCTGGGCCACGTTGAAGTGCAGATTGAAGGCGTTGTGATGATCCTCCAGGCTATGCAGTTGCTCGAGGCGGTCGTTGAAGTTGCTGATCTGCGCCTTGGCGAATTGCTCGGCGCTCTGTGCCTGGGCGTTCAATACGCCGACCACGTCTGCGTCGTGGCTAGGGTCGGGGCGGGCATTGATTTGCAGCGTCAGGGTCGCGGGTTGCGAGGTGCCCCACTGGTTGGCCAGGGTAAAGCGCAAGGTCAGGGTGCCGCTGGCTTTGGCTGCCGCCGTGAAGCTGAGTAGCGTCTGGTTCAGGCGGGTCGTGCCCATGCTCTGAGCGGGTACTTGCACCAGCGTCGCGGAGGTGAAAGGGCCGCCCGTGGCGCCTGCGCTCAGGTCCACGTTCACGCTCTGGCCGGCAGCCACGGTGACGGTGGTGTCCGCTGCCTTGGGCGTGGTGCCATTGATGGTGAGCGAATAGCTGGCCGTGATCCGTGCGCCATTGGCGTCGGTGGCGGTGACCGTCAGCGATGCGTTGCCGGCTGCAGTCGGGGTGCCTGTCAGGCTGCCGGAGCCAGCATCCAGGGTCAGGCCGGCTGGCAGTCCCGCGATACTGAAACTGTAGGGGCTGACGCCACCGGTTGCGCTGAACACCTGGCGATAGGCGCTGCCCATCGTTGCCGCCGTCAGTGCCCCAGCCGCCGGCGACAGGGCCAGCGTGGCGGCCGTCACTGTGAGGCTGACGGTGGCCGTGCCCGATGTGCCTGTGGCATTGCTGGCGCTGTAAGTGAAACTGTCGATGCCTGAGTAGCCGGCGTCAGGGGTGTAACGAATGCTTGTGCCGCTGGCCACGGCGGTGCCGTGCGCGGGGGGGGAGGCAACGGTGACGGCCGTGGCAGTACCGCCCGACAAGGCCAGCGCCACGGCATTGTTCGAGGAATTGGCGGCGACCGTGGCCGATACCGAGGCTACCACTGGCGCCGGCGCTGTGATCGCCAGCGTATAGCTCGCCGAGCCGGTGTTGGTGGCACTGTCGGTGGCGGTGACGGAAACGCTGTAAGCGCCAGCCGCCGCCGGCGTGCCGCTGATTCGCCCTGTTGATGCATCGATGGCCAGTCCACTTGGCAGGCCGGTGGCGCTGTAGCGATAAGGCGCGATGCCGCCCGTGGTACTGATCGGTTCGTTATAGCTGGCGCCTACCTGGCCACCCGGCAGCGCCCCTGCGCCTGGGTTGAGGGTGAGCGGTGCGGCTGTGACGGTGATGGTCACCGTGGCCGGCGCGGATGTGCTTGTTGCATTGCTGACGGTGTAGGTAAAGCTGTCCGTCCCTGTGTAGCCGCTAACGGGGGTGTAGGCGATGACCAGGCCAGACACCGTCGCGGTGCCATGGGAGGGTGCGCTTGCAATCGCGGCACTGGTCGCGGTGCCACCCGACAGGTTGAGCGACACTGCGTTGGCGCTGCTACTTGTCGCGACGGTCACCGACACCGCGCCCGCTACCGGTGCTTGCGCCGCAATGGCTAGCGTATAGCTTGCGGTACCTGTGGCGCCGTTGGCGTCGGTGGCTACGATGGACGATGTGTAGCTGCCGGCGGTAGTGGGTGCCCCGCTGATGATTCCGGTGGCGCTGTCCAGCACGAGCCCCGTCGGCAGGCCGCTGGCCGCATATGTATAGGGCGACGAGCCGCCTGAGCTGGTGATTGTCTGGCTATAGCTGATGCCAACTTGCCCCCCAGGCAATGTCCCGGAAGCAGGTGTGACCGCCAGGGTAGGGCGCGACACCGTCACCGTGACCGTTGCCGCCGCGGACGTGCCCGAGGTGTTGGTCGCAGTGTAGGTAAACGAATCACTGCCCGAGTGCCCTGCCACCGGCGTATAGGTGATCGACGTGCCGGAGGCCGTGGCAGTACCGTGGCTGGCGGCTGAGGCGACGGCCACCGAAGTGGCGGTACCGGTGATCGCTAGCGTCACCGAATTGTTTGCAGTATTGGCGGCCACCGTGGCGGTGACATTGCTGACCACGGGCGCGGCCTCGGCTCGCGTCACGGTGATGGAATAGGACTTGCTGGTCTGGCCGTCGGATGCAGTGGAGACGACGGCAATAGTGTTTGCGCCCACCGCCAGGTTGATGGCCGGAGAATCTGCACCGGACGCGACCGCCGCGCCATTGACCGTGATGGTGCTGTTGCTCGCGGTCGCGGTAGGCCGTACGACGACAGAAGTGGTGCTGTTGCTGACGGCGGCTGCATAGCTGGTGGTGCCGGCCGAGAACGCCGGTGACAGGGTGCCCGCTGACAGCGTCAAGCCGGACAGCGTTGCATCGGCCGCTACGGCCCCGGAGCAGGTGATGCTGACTGCGCTGATGTAAGTGCCGGTGGAAATCTGAACGTACAGGCCGCCCGCCGAAAGTTGGCTGGAAGACACATTGGCCGTGTAGGTTCCAGCACTGCCGGTATAACTGCGGTAATCGGAATAGACCGTGCTCAGCGTTCGCGACCGCAGGTTTACGACATCGGACGTTATCGCGCTGCCCCCGGTGCCCAGCCCAGTGTCGGAGTAGGAAAATGTGATGCTTTCGCCGCTGGCGAAGTCAGTGGTGGTAAACCGGTTTGTATAGGAAGTAGTGCCACTGTTGGCGTTCAGCGTCGAGCATGCCGTTGACAGCGCGTGGGCCATGGTTGCCTGCAGCAGCAGCATTAGGGCCAGTGTGTATTGAAGTGCCCGTTCCTTGAACGACGTACTGGCGTGGCGGTTGTTTTTCTGGATCGCAAGCAGGCAGTAACTCACGGTAAATTCCATTTAAAAAAGCCGCCAGGACGTACTTCGAATGACGGTTGTCGGCGTCGAAGCAGGGAAGGCGTGGGTTCTGGGGGGTGGGGTTATTGCAGATACTGCAAAAAAAGCGATGGCATTATGCCAACTCATTACGCCGGTTGCATCAAGCAAATGATTAGAATTGCGACGTAAAAGCTGCCTTTTTCCTGCGCTTGACCAGGTCGAGTTCGTCGACAAAGACGTCGACTACGCGCACCGGATTGGTATCCGTGACGTAATCGTCGAGGCTTTCGGGAAGCAAGGTACTTTGGCCTCGATGTTCACCTGGAATAAACCGCTTCATGGGCGATCCCCACGATGAAATCCTCAGAAATCATAGCAAGGGTTCGCGGAGGCGTTTTTACACACTCTGGGCCGAAAGCGGCCTGTGGTGACCGGCCGCCTCCAACCCGAAGCGGGCACACATATCTGGCTTTCTGGGCAGCGGTAACTTAAATAGGCTTGGCACAACGGGTACTCAGTGGGGCGGGGTGGGTAGGATTTGTTGGGTATTGGTGGCAATGACCGCCGACCGATTTTGTTATGCGTCGACTGACTTCATTT
Source organism: Pseudomonas sp. RIT-To-2 (assembly GCF_029623465.1). Classification (NCBI taxonomy): domain Bacteria; kingdom Pseudomonadati; phylum Pseudomonadota; class Gammaproteobacteria; order Pseudomonadales; family Pseudomonadaceae; genus Pseudomonas; species Pseudomonas sp. RIT-To-2. The sequence continues at coordinate 13,648 of NZ_JAPYKM010000057.1, forward strand.
CTATCTATCACTGGCCGGGTCAGCAATTCCGCGCCGCCCCGCATCTGTTATGCAGTTAGCCTAAAATCTGAAAACTGTACGGGTACAATTCCCCTTATCTGTACCTCAGCCGCCAACCTGCAATGCCTTATTGTCACTCGGCCCACCCACCCGAGTTCGCCGCCATGCTGTCCTCCCTCGACCTGCTGTACGCATTCGCCTTGTTCGCCTTCGTGTCGTCCATCACCCCAGGCCCCAATAACACCATGTTGCTGGCCTCCGGCGTGAACTTCGGTTTTCGCCGCTCCATTCCCCACGCCCTGGGCGTGAGCATCGGGTTCATGGTGATGGTGGTCGCGGTGGGCATGGGCCTGGCGGAAGTGTTCAAGGTGCTCCCGTGGGCCTACACCCTGTTGCGCTGGGCGGGGGCAAGCTACCTGTTGTACCTGGCGTGGAAGATCGCCCACTCCGGCCCGCCCTCGGGTGACAGCGGCGAGGCGCCCAGACCCATGAGCTTTCTGGGGGCAGCGGCGTTTCAGTGGGTGAACCCCAAGGCGTGGATCATGGCCATCGGCGCCATCACCACGTACGTGCCGTCCCAAGGGTATGTGAGCAACGTGCTGGTGATTGCCTCGCTGTTCGCGTTGATCAATTTGCCCAGTGTGTGCGTGTGGGTCAGTTGCGGCAGTGCGCTGCGCAATGTGCTCAGCGAGCCGCGCTGGCTGCGGCTGTTCAACTGGGCCATGGCGTTGATGCTGGTGGCTTCGCTGTACCCCTTGCTCAAGGCCTGAGATTTGCCGTGGGCGGGCCGATCACGTTACGGTGCTCGCTCGAAAAAGAAATCAAGATGCTGTTCATGACTTCAGATTCTCAACCTGCCAAGCCTGCACCGCGCCAGCGGCGCGCCCCCAAGGGCGAGAAGCGCCGCGAGGAACTGCTCGACGCTGCCCTGCAAATGTTTTCCCTGGAGGGCTACGGTGGCGCGTCGATTGCGCGTATCGCCGAGCTGGTCGGCATCTCCGTGGCCGGGGTGTTGCACCATTTCCCCAACAAGAGTGCGCTGCTGATGGCGGTGCTGGACCGGCGTGACGAGGTCAGCCAGAAAATCGCCGATGAAGTGCGCGGCGAGGCCACCCTGCGCGGGTTGCTCGGCAGTCTCAGCGCCATCAATCGTTCCAACGCCACGGCGCCGGGGGTGATTCGTGCCTTCAGCATGCTCAACGCCGAAAGCCTGGTGGAAGGCCATCCGGCGTGGGCTTGGTTCCAGACGCGTTACGCCACCATTCATGCGCGCATGGTGGGGCAGTTGCAGGCATTGGTCGTATTGGGCGAGGTGCGTGCCGATGTCGACCTGGGCGGGGTGGTGCAGGAATGCCTGGCGATGATGGACGGGTTGCAGTTGCAGTGGCTGCGCTTTCCCGAGGGGCTGGACCTGGTGGCGCGGTTTGATGAGTACCTGGCGCATCTCGAGGTGTCGATCCGCGCCAGATAGCCCAGGTGCGGCGGACACCATCCCTGTGGGACCGGGTGGCACCATTAGTGGCTTTGGGCTACTATTTTGATCTCACCCTGCAATGGACTGCCTCATGCGCCTGCTCTGGAGCTTTGCCGCGGCTGCCGTGCTGGTTTCACCCTTGGCCCTGGCCAAGACCGGCGGCCCCAGCGACGATGAAGTTGCCCGTCGCCTGATCGCCGAATCTATCGCCAGCTACCCGGGTAACTGTCCGTGCCCCTACAACTCTGCGCGCAATGGCAGTGCCTGTGGACGCCGTAGTGCATACAGCAAGCCAGGTGGTTACGCACCACTTTGCTACCGGCAGGATATCTCCGATGAAGACATCGCGCGGTACCGTCAGCGAACCGGCGGATGAGGGCTGACCGGGCTCAATTCAGCTGCACCTTCAACTGCCTGACGCATGGCACCCTTTACCTGGGTCCATTCGTGCGGACTAGTCCAAGTGCGGCGGACACTATCCCTGTGGGACCGGGCGAAGCTCGGGAAGCAGGCGCCGCGTAATTACCAGGCGGAACCGGGTCGGCCGCTTCCCGAGCTTCGCCCGGTCCCACAGCGGTAGGTGGCGCCTATTGGTGGGGTTGCTCACAGGCCTCGATAGTATTCACGCGGGGTGCCTGGCACTGCGCGGCGTAAGGGACGCGGCCAGGTCCGCTGCTACGTCCACGGTTGGCCGCGGAGGGGGCTCAGTTCAGGTGCACTTTCAATTCCTGACCGGCTTGACGCATGGCGGCCTTTACTTCGGGAATCGTGCTCAGGGGGTTGAGCAGGCCGTAGTCGTGGATCATGCCGTTGTAGCGCACTGCCGTTACCTCGACACCGGCGGCGTCCAGGTGGCGGGCATAGGCTTCGCCTTCGTCCCGTAGTACGTCCAGGCCGGCGGTTTGCACCAGGGCCGGTGGCAGGCCTTTGAGCTGTTCGGCACTGGCACGCAGCGGTGAGGCGTGGATGTCGGCGCGCTGGGCGGCGTCGGTGGTGTAGCTGTCCCAGAACCAGGTCATCATGTTCCGGGTCAGGAAGTGCCCTTCGGCGTATTGCTGGTACGAGGCGTCATCGAAGCTGGCGTCGGTCACCGGCCACAGCAACAGCTGGAAGCGCAGCGCGGGCGTGCCTTGTTCCTTGGCCATCAGGCTGACCACCGCGGCCATGTTGCCGCCCACGCTGTTGCCGGCGACGGCCAGGCGCTTGCCGTCCACCCCGATCTGCTGGCCATGCTCGGCCACCCAGCGGGTAGCGGCGTAGGCCTGGTTGATCGCGGTGGGGTAGTGGGCTTCGGGTGAAGGCGTGTAGTCCACGTAGACAGCCACGGCGCCGGAGTTCACCACCAGGTCATGGATCAGCCGTGCGTGGGTTGGGTAGTCCCCCAGCACCCAGCCGCCGCCGTGGAAGAACATGAACACCGGCAGGTCACCTTTGGTCTTGGCAGGGCGCACGATGGTCAACTTGATGGCCTGGCCGTCGGCCTGGATGGTCTTGTTGCTGACTTCGGTGCCCGACAGGTCGACCTGCACCGAATGCTGCGCACCGGTGAGTACCGCGCGGGCATCCTTGGGGCTCAGTTGCTCGAGTGGCTTGCCGCCGCTGCTGTTCAGGGCGTCGAGGAAGGCTTGGGTGTGATGTTCGGCCTGGTTGTCGGCGGCGAAAGCGTTGCCGATGGACAGGGCCAGCAGGGAAGCGGTGAGGGTGGCGCGCAGGGTCATGGTGATGTTCCTTCAAGGGTTCGGTCAGTGGTTGGCGGCGACCCGAGGTGTGGGTGGGTGCGCGGCATGGGGGACACTGTACGAAGTTGCTCTTGAGGGGACAATTAGCCGAAAAAGGAAATCATTGATTCTATTATGGGGATAATAGCCGCCGTAGCAGCGGACCCGGCCGCGTCCCAGCCGCCGCGCACTGCCTGATGCACCGCGTGGCGGCCGGAGGCGGCCATGGCCGCTGCTACGGGCCGGGTGGCGAGCCACCCGGACCGGCAGGTGTATCAGTTACCGCTGGCCGAACCCTGGGTGGTGGTCGACGTGGTGTCGTAGTCACCGCTGTCGCTGGTATCAGCGTCGTCACTGTCGGTCTGGTCGTACAGGCCGCCGGTGTTGATCGCTGGCAAGGTCACCTGGGTGGCCTTCAGCGCTGCGCGTGGCAACGGGTTGCTGGTGGTGGTCGACAGTTCCTGGCGGAACGGGTTGACCAGTTTGGCGTGCAGCTTGATGTCCTGCGACGAAGCACCCAGCGACAGGTCGAAGGTGTCGGCGTCGACCACCCACTGCTTGCTCTTCTCGTCGTAGTAGGCCAGCGAGCGGTCGTTGAGCTCGATGGTCACGCGCTTGCTTTCACCCGGCTTCAGGAACACTTTCTTGTAGCCTTTCAGCTCTTTGAGGGCGCGCTCGACTTTCGGGTGCTGCTGGCCCACGTACAGCTCGGCCACTTCGGCGCCGGCACGCTTGCCGGTGTTGGTCAGGTCGAAAGACACCTTGATCGGCACGTTGCCCACCGCGGTCCCCGGGGTGACCTTGATGTTGCTGTAGCCGAAGGTGGTGTACGACAGGCCGTAACCGAACGGATAAAGCGGCTTGGTGTGCTTCTTCTCGTAACCGCGGTAGCCCAGGAACAGGTCGTCCTTGTAGCTGGTTTCGGTCAGCGCGCCGCTGTTGTCGTAGTTAGGGAAGTCGGCGTACAGCGGGTTGTCTTCGATGTTGCGCTCGATGCTGATCGGCAGCTTGCCCGACGGGTTGACTTTGCCGAACAGAATCTCGCCCACTGCCTGGCCACCGTTCTGGCCGGGGAAGAAGGCATGCAGCGCGGCCGGCACGTTGTCGATCCAGTCGCTCATCTTCAGGCCGGTGCCGCCGTGCATGGCCACCACGGTGTTGCGGTTGACCTTGGCGATGCTGTTGATCAGCTCGTTCTGGTATTCAGGCAGGTCGAAGCCGTGGTCGAACCCTTCACCTTCGTATTCGCTGCTGTTGCCCACGGCGACCACGACCGCGTCGTACTTGGACAGGTCTTGTGGCGCGGCCAGGGACGCCCAGCTCATCTGCACGCCGACCATGCCGCCCATGGTGGAGAGGTAGCCGTCGCGGCGCGAGTATTCCAGCTTGATGTCGTAGGCCTTGCCGGCTTCCAGCTTGATCTTGCCCGACACGGGGATGGTCGGCGGGATGCTGTTGGTGGGCAGGTGCTCACCGTCGCCGTTGTTGATGATTTCCTGGCCGTTGACCCACAGGCGCACGGCGCCGTCGGCACGCACTTTGAAGACCTGGTCGCCGCTGGTGGTCGGAGTGACCTGGCCGGTCCAGCGTACCGAGGTGTTGGAGGTGTCGCCATTGGTGGGCAGGTTGGTGTCGCTGGACCAGTCCATGTTCACGTGGGTGTCGGTGCGGGTAGCGGCCGGGTCGCCGGACCACGTGGCGTTGGTGAAGAACTCCGCGGTCAGGCCGGCCACGCTCTTGCCGGTGCTGCTGTCGGTGTGGCTCCAGGTGGACACGGTCGGGTCCAGGGACAGGCCGTCGATGAAGTCGACCTTGGCGTTCGGCGCAGTCTGGGCGATGCCCGACAGCTCGCTGATGTACTGGGTGGCCTCGACGTTGGCACTGCCAAAGCCGGTAGGCGGCGCGTACTTGGCCAGGTCGCCGACCACGGCGATTTTCTTGACTTTCTTGGCGTCCAGCGGCAGCACGTCGCCTTTGTTCTTGAGCAGCACGATGCCTTCACGGGCCACGTTCAGTGCAGTCTTGTTGCTGGTGGCGCTGTTCATGTTGTGGACGGTGGACGGGGTCTTGCTGTCGAACTTGAACAGGTAGATCTGGCGCAGGATGCGGCGCACCTTGTCGTCGATGGTGGCGGCGCTGAGCTGGCCGTTCTCCACGTACGGGGTCAGGGCGGTGGCGTTCATCTGGTAGCCCATCATGTCCAGGTCGGTGCCGGCGTTGGCCGCGGTGATCCCGGTGATGATGGCGTTGTAGTCACTCTGCACGAAGCCCTTGTAGCCCCATTCCTTTTTCAGGATTTCGCCGATCATGTGCTTGCTTTCGCAGGCGTAGTCGCCGTTCACCTTCTGGAACGAGCACATCATCATGGCCACGTTACCGTTCTTCGAAGCCGATTCGAAGGTGGGCAGGGTCATCTCGCGCAGCACGCGCTCGGGGATGGTTTCGTTGAGGGTGAAACGGTTGGTTTCCTGGTCGTTGGCGGCGAAGTGCTTGGCTTCAGCCCACACGCCACGGGCCTGGATGCCGTTGATCACCGCAGGGCCCAGGCTGGCGCCCAGGAACGGATCTTCACCGGACAGGTATTCGAACGCACGGCCGCCGTAGGGGGTGCGGTACAGGTTCATGCCCGGGCCGGTCACATACTGGTAGCCACCGGTAGCGGCGTCATAGCCCAGGGCACGGCCGAAGTCGATGGCGCGACGCGGGTTCCAGGTGGCCGCGATGTTCGGGCCGGCGGGGTAAACCACGCCCTGGTCGTTGCCGTTGCTGGTGTAGCGAATGCCGGCGCCGCCGTCGGCACCGTAGATTTGCGGGATGCCGTACTGGGTCAGCGGCTTGACGTCCCAGCCACCGGTGCCGGCCAGGTAGTTGAGCTTTTCTTCCTGGGTCATTTTCGCCAGGGTCTGCTGCGCGGCCTTGTCGGCCCGTGCTTCACGCGCCTGCTGCTGGGCAGGGTCGGCGGCGTGTACCTGTGAGATGGCCAGGGCCAGCAGAGCCAGCGCCGATTGCGCGCCCAAGGTTCTACGTTTGTTCATGTGTTACTCCAACGGCCAATGGTGTCCATATACGGCGGTGCCTGCCCGGGTGGGCTGGTGCACTTTCTCCAGACAAAACGTGGCCGTCACCCTGATTGCCAAGTTGCAAAAAAGGGCGGTGTGCGGACCATGTTTTCAAACAAGTTTAATTAACTTGTCATGTTTTCTGTCTATATAGGAGGTGCCATTATTACGCTATCGTTTGTAGCCGGAATCAGCCCCGATAGCGGCGAAATTAAGACAATTGTTGCCGTCGCTTGTCAATCGAAAGGTTTTTTTCGTCGATTTTCGTGATTTTGTGTCCGGATGTGTGAACCTTTGCAAAACCTACTGGTCGATGGGTTTAGCGATTTCGAGGGTGCTTGTCTCGGTTCGCTAGTTCTTCAAGCTGGCACTGTGCGCTATTGTCGCAGTTTCAACTTTCAGTGATGGCTATTTGAACTTTCTTACTTTTCCGCTCAATGGAGTTACTTGTTATGAAACTGTCTTTCGTGGCGGCCTGCGCAGCCCTGAGCCTGTCGTTCGCCGGCGCCACCTTCGCTGCAGATTCCGCTGACGCGTCCACCGCCTCCGGCGCTTCCGACTCCACCGTCATGACCCAGAGCCACGACACCAAGGCCACCCAGAAACACAAGAACGAGTCGAAGAAAGGCGGTCGTCCGCTGAATACCACGGCGAAGAAAACCGCCAACTGACCCTCCGAGTTTCACCCGGCCGGGCATCGCCGCTGATGCCCTGGCCCCCAGATACAGTTGCCCACCGTGCCCGACACTTCCCCGACCCTTCCCGCCGCCCCCGACGATGCTCAGGTGTGCCAATGGCTGATGCGCCATTCCGGCCTCAAGGCCGTCGACCTGGAGCGTGCCCGCCGCCTGGCCGCCGAAGACGACGACAGCGAGCTGCCAGCGTTGCTGACGCGGCTGGGGCTGGTCTCGGAGCTGGAACTGGCGCGGGCCTGGTCAGCCTTGCTCGCCGTGCCGCTGATGCTCGCCGAACAGGCACCTGGCACGCTGGAACGCGTGCCGCCGCTCACTGAACGTTTCCTGCGCCACTACCGTGTGGTGCCGGTGGCCTGGGACGAGCAGGGCGTCGAGCTGTTAGTGGCCCACCCGGGCAACCCGTACCCGTTCGAAGCCGTGGCCCACGCCTGTGCCGCGCCGGTGCGCCTGGCCATTGGCCCCGGCAACGAGATCGACAGCCTGATCGAGCGTTACTACGGTCAGGGGCGCTCGGCCATGGGCTCGCTGATCGAGACACTGGACGAAGACAGCGGGGCGCTGGAAGACATCGAGCATCTGAAAGACCTGGCCAGCGAGGCCCCGGTCATCCGCCTGGTCAACCTGATCATGCAGCGGGCGGTGGAGCAGCGCGCATCGGACATTCATATCGAACCGTTCGAAAGCCAGCTCAAGGTGCGTTACCGCATCGACGGTGTGTTGCACGAAGCCGAGGCACCGCCGTCCAGTTCCTCGGCGGCGGTGATCAGCCGGGTAAAGATCATGGCCCGCCTGGACATCGCCGAGCGCCGCTTGCCTCAGGACGGGCGCATCATGCTGCGCATCCAGGGCAAGGAACTGGACCTGCGCGTTTCAACGGTGCCCACCAGCTTCGGCGAGTCCGTGGTGATGCGTTTGCTCGACCGCCAGACGGTGAGCTTCGATTTCCAGAGCCTGGGGTTCGACGGCGAGCGCCTTGAAGGCTTCCTCGATGTGCTGGAAAACCCCCACGGTATCCTGCTGGTGACCGGCCCCACTGGTTCGGGCAAGACCACCACCTTGTACACCGCGCTGTCGCGCCTCAACACGGCCGAACGCAAGATCATCACCGTGGAAGACCCGGTGGAGTATCAGCTGGAAGGCATCAACCAGATTCAGGTGAAGCCGGCCATCGGCCTGGACTTCGCCGGGGCGTTGCGCTCCATTGTGCGTCAGGACCCGGACGTGATCATGATCGGCGAAATGCGCGACCTGGAAACCTGCCGCATTGCCATTCAATCATCCCTGACCGGCCACCTGGTGCTCTCCACCCTGCACACCAACAGCGCCGCGGCGAGTATCACCCGCCTGCTGGACATGGGCGTGGAGAGCTACCTGATTGCCTCGACGGTGAAGGGCATTCTGGCCCAGCGCCTGGTGCGCCGCCTGGACCCGGCCACGCGCATCCCGTTCGAAGCGCCGGCCGAGCTGGTTGCCGAACATGGCCTGGACCGTTTCACCGACCAGCGCCCCATCCTGCTCTACAAGCCCGCCGCGTCGGCGACCGGCAGTGGTTACTTCGGCCGTAGCGCCATCACCGAATTGCTGGTGATGAATGAAGAGCTGCGCAGCCTGCTCATGCGCCAGGCCGATGCTGCGACGCTGGAGCAGGCCGCCCGGCGCGGCGGGTTGCGCACGCTGTATGAAGAAGGCCTGCGCCAGGCCGTGGCTGGCATCACCTCGCTTGAGGAGGTGCTGCGCGTGACGCGCGGCGAATAAGCCATGGCTCATTTCAGATACCGTGCGCTGGACAATGAGGGCACCGGCCAACAGGGAAGTATCGAAGCCAGCGACCAGCAGGCCGCCGTGGCACTGTTGCAAAAGCGTGGCCTGCTGGTATTGCAGGTTGATGCCTTGGGCGGACCTGGCCTGCGCCGGGCCCTGAACCGTGGGGCCCTCAATGGCGCCGCCCTGGTCAGTTTCACCCAGCAACTGGCGACCCTGCTGGGCGCCGGCCAACCCCTGGAGCGCTCGCTGGGCATTCTGCTCAAGCAGACCCAGGCGCCCAAGGCCCACGGCCTGATCGAACGCATCCGCGAACAGGTGAAAGCCGGCAAGCCTTTGTCCCAGGCGCTGGAAGAG
>NZ_JAPYKM010000058.1:0-21281 GCF_029623465.1 Pseudomonas sp. RIT-To-2
GATGTTCATCACCAACAGCACGACCCAGCACATTGCTGTGAAAACCCCTGCCGCGGCGACGTTGACCGCTGCGGACAAGGACCAGTACACCACCGTTGCCACCTCGGCCACGCCGCTGGCCGCGACGACGTCCAGCACCACCGACGATTCGGCGCAGACCAGCAGCGACAGCTCAAGCTTCGATGAAGCCTTTGCCAAGATGATGGTCAACCTCAAGGCGGCCACCGCCAACAGCACCGACGACACCACCGAGGCCCAGGCCGCGACGGCGTCGGTGGCATCAGCCGTGGCTGCCGCTGACAACAGCGGCGCGCAGACCACCACCGCCGCGGCTTCGGACTCCCAGGCCAACTCCGCCAGCCTGGCCGTCGCCGCGTCGGACCTGACTGGCAGCACCAGCAGTACCGCAAGCTCGGCCAGCGATCAGTTCAAGGAGTACATGAACGAAAGCGACGCCGAGAAGATGCGTCAGGAACTGACGGGGGTGACCAAGGACGAGTACAACGCCATGACGCCTGACCAACAGGCTGCCGTGGACAAGAAAGTCGCCGACCTGACCAAGGAAAAGACCCAGGTAGCGCAGGACAACATCAACACCAAGATCGCCATGCTCAAGGCCGAGATGGCCTGATCACGGTAGCGCACTGCCCCCTGCCCGGTTTTACCGGGCAGGGGTGGTCGTTCAGCCTCGCAGCAGGCGCTCCGCCGCCACCGGCTTGAGCCGCGGCGTCAGCAGGTGAATGACCACGATCGCCACCAGGTATGCACTGCCGGCCACGATGAAAATCGGCTGGTAGGACTTGAATACGTCCAGAATATAGCCATTGTAGGTGGTCATCAGCATGCCGCCCATCGCGCCCGCCGTGCCGCCGATGCCGATCACCGACGCCACCGCCTGTTTCGGGAACAGGTCGGAAGGCAAGGTCATCAGGTTGGCCGACCACGCCTGGTGCGAAGCCGCCGCCAGGCCGATGATTGCCACCACCAGCCACAAGCTTGAGACGAACTGGGCGGTAACAATAGGGATCACCGCCAACGCGCAGAGCAGCATGGTGGTCTTGCGCGCCGCGTTGGCGCTGCGCCCGTTCTTCAACTGCCGGGACGAACCCCACCCACCCAGCACCGACCCCACGTCAGCCAGCAGGTAGACCGCGATCAGGGGCGGTCCGAAGGACTTCAGGTCCAGGCCGTATGTCTTGCCCAGGAAGTCCGGCAGCCAGAACAGGTACAGCCACCAGATGGGGTCAGTGAGAAACTTGCCGGCCGCGTAGGCCCAGGTTTCGCGAAAGGTCAGCAGCTTGAACCAGGAGAATTTCGCCGGGGTAGCGTCGACCGGCAGCGATGGGTCGGTGTCGCTCTGGATGTAGTCCAGCTCTTTGGCACTGACCTTCTCGTGCTGTTGCGGGCTGCGGTACATCAGCATCCAGGCGATCAGCCACAGCGCGGTGACCACGCCAATGGATATGAACGCCGCGCGCCAGCCCCACGCCAACGTGATGGCCGGCACCAGCAGCGGGGTGACGATGGGGCCGAAGGCCGTGCCAGCGTTGAAGATACCGGTGGCCTGGGCGCGCTCCTTTTGTGGAAACCACTCCGACACGGCTTTCAGGCTGGCGGGAAAACTCCCCGATTCGCCAAAGCCCAGGGCAAAGCGCGCCAGGGCGAACTGCGTCACCCCTTGCACCAGGCCATGGCCGATGCTGGCCAGGGTCCACACGGTAAAGGCCAGGGCATAACCGATGCGCACGCCCACTTTGTCGATGATGCGCCCGAACGTCAGAAAGCCAATGGCGTAGGCACACTGGAACCAGAACACGATGGTGGCGTAGTCGGTCTCGGACCATTTGAGGTCCGCAGTGAGGGTGGGCTTGAGGATACCGATCATCTGCCGGTCGATGTAGTTGATGCCAATGGCGACAAACAACAAGGCACAGATGGTCCAGCGGTAGCGGCTGGTGAGGGGGCGGGACACAGACGGGGCGGCCTGCGACTGGGGCGCGGGCCCGATATCGATTGTCATGCTGCGGCTTCCTTTATTGTTTTTATTGATCCACTCGACAGCAGAGCGGTGGATTTGTATGACATCGTATGACGTGGCTTGCAGGGTGTCAAATGTCCCCTGTGGGAACCTGTGTGGCTTTAAATGCTTGCTGGCAAGCCCGCTTCTGCATTGGGAGGGTGGCTGCCTGAAGGGGTCAGGCGCTTGGCAAGGTAGGACAACAACGCCTGCACCTTGGGCAGGTTCTCGCGGCTTTTCAGCCATACCAGGTTCATGGGCAAGCCATCGGTAGCCAGGTGCGGCAGCACTTCCACCATGGCGCCGCTGTCCAGGTGCTTCTGCGCCAGCCAAGTGGGCAACTGGGCGATGCCCAGGCCGGCCAGCACCGCCATCACCTCACCCTCACCATCGCCCACCGCCACATGGGGGTGCATGATGCGTCGCTCCAGGTCCCCCGGCTGGCTGCCCTTGAAGTACCAGGGGCTGACCATACCGTCATTCTGGCCATAGCCCACACATTGGTGGTGCTCCAGGTCAGGCGCCGACAGCGGCGTGCCGTGCTCGCGCAGGTACTGGGCCGAGGCACAGAAGATCAGCCGTTGGGTGCCGAAGAAACGGTGGCCCACGGCCGATGACCAGGCATCCGAACCACCCAGGCGCACGACGATGTCGATCCCTTCGTGAACCGGGTCCACAAAGCGGTCGGAGAATGAAACGTGAGGCTGCAAGCGGGGGTGCTGGCGGACGAAGTCGAGAATCAGCGGCAGCACATGCAGGCGCCCATACGACGCTGGCAGGTCGATGCGTACCTTGCCGTGGGGCTCGGTCTGTTCCAGGGCCAGCACGCCCTCCACTTCTTCCAGGTCCGACAACACGGTGGCGCAGGTGCGGTAAAAGGTCTGCCCGGCTTCGGTCAACGAGAGGCGCCGTGTGGTGCGCTGGAACAGCCGCGTGCCCAGGCGAGCCTCGAGGCGCGCGACGCTCTTGCTCACCGCCGAACCCGTGAGGTTCAGGCGCTCGGCGGCTGCGGTGAAACTGCCCAGGTCCGCCACGGTGACGAACACGTCCAGGCCCTTGAGGCGTTCAGAAGAATACATCGGCACCCTCATTAATGAATATGATTCAGATCAGCTAGTCGTAAATGCCAGAGATGAACACGAAATTCTCCAATAGCCTAGGCCAATCTATTACTGGAGTACCCTGTTCATGCCGTCGCCCACGTTGGCCCACGCCACGCCTACCGCCCCCGCTGCTTCACACACGGGCCTGCCGATACTGATCATGATGGTGGCCGCGTTCATCATCGTCACCACCGAATTCCTGATCGTCGGCCTGCTGCCAGCCCTGGCCCGCGACCTGAACATCTCCATCGCCCTGGCCGGCCAGGTGGTGACCCTGTTCGCGTTCACGGTGATGCTGTTCGGGCCGGTGTTGACCGCCCGCCTGGCCCATGTGCCGCGCAAGCAACTGTTCACGGTGATCCTGCTGGTATTCGCCGCCTCGAACGTGCTGGCGGCGCTGTCCACCAACATCTGGATGATGGCGGTGGCGCGCTTCATCCCCGCCCTCGGGCTGCCGGTATTCTGGGGCACAGCCAGCGAAACGGCCGGGCAACTGGCCGGCCCGGGTAACGAAGGCAAGGCCGTGTCGAAGGTCTACCTGGGCATTTCCGCGGCGCTGGTGTTCGGTGTGCCGCTGGGCACCGTGGCGGCCGACAGCATTGGCTGGCGGGGGAGTTTCTGGGTGTTGGCCGGGGTGTCATTGCTGATCGCCCTGCTGATGCACTGGCGGATGCCCGCCCTGCCCGCCTCACCCAAGGCTGACCAGGCAGCGCCGCAGACCGCCATCTTGCGCCAGCCACGTTTCCTTGCGCATGTGCTGCTGTCGGTCGTAGCGTTCACGGCCATGTTTACTGCCTACACCTACCTGGCCGATCTGCTCGAGCGCCTGGCCGGCATTCCCCCCAGCCAGGTGGGCTGGTGGCTGATGGGCTTCGGCGCGGTGGGCATGCTGGGCAACCAGTGGGGCGGCAGCCTGGTGGACCGGCGGCCGCTGGGAGCCATGGTGCTGTTCCTGCTGGTGATGGGCGCGGGCATGCTGGCCGTGGTGCCCCTGGCAGCCAACCACCTGGGCCTGGTGGCCGCGCTGGTGGCCTGGGGCATCGGCTATACCGCACTGTTTCCGGTGTGCCAGGTGCGGGTCATGCAGGCCGGCGGTAGCGCCCAGGCGCTGGCAGCGTCGTTGAACATCTCGGCGGCCAATGCCGGGATCGGCTTGGGGGCTATCGTCGGCGGCGTGGGCATTCGTGACTATGGCGTGGGGTCGGTGGGGGTGATTGCCACCGCACTGGCGGCGGTGGCAGTGGTCATTGCCCTGCTGATGATGCGCCGCAAGGGCTGACACGGGCCCAGTGTGGGCCGCTCAAAGGAACGCCGCCAACGCGCTGCTGTGGGTGCGCTCGAACTGCAGCGGGGTCACGGTGATGTGGCCGGCGCGCAGTTCGGCCGTCTCGGTACCGTCCTGGTCCGGGCGGCCATGGCGTTCCAGCTTGAGCCAGTGGTAACCGATACCACGCGGGTCCACTTCGGAACGAACGGACAAACCATTCAATACCCCGCTGCCCTGGCGGGTCAGCTTCAGGCCACGCACCGCATCGGGCGTGGTGCTGGGGAAGTTGATGTTCAAGCACACATCCTGCGGCCAGCCCATGTCCAGCAGTTGCGCAACCACCCGCGCGCCATGCTCGCGCGCGACCGCCCATGGCACGGCGTCACGGTCGCTGAAGGCTTGGCTGAGGGCCAGTGAGCGCACACCGAACAGCATGCCGGTCATGGCCGCGCCGACGGTGCCCGAGTAGGCCGTCTCGATCCCGAGGTTGGCACCCCGGTTGACCCCGGAGAGTATCAGGTCAGGCGGGTTATTCTTGAGCAGGTGAGCCAGGCCCATGGCCACGCAATCTCCCGGGGTGCCCGTGACGGCGAAGCGCCGTTCGCCCTGTTCGCTCAGCCGCAACGGCGCGTGCAGGCTCAGGGAGTGGGAAGTGCCGCTCTGGTCCTGCAAGGGCGCCACCACCCACACCTCGCGGGCCAATTGCGCAGCGATGTGTTCCAGCACCGCAAGCCCCGGGGCATCGATACCGTCGTCGTTGGTGAGCAGAATCCGTTCGTAGCGTGGCTGGTCGGCTGACATCGCAATCCCTCGTGAGTTTACAGACTTGCGACACTCTACCCTGCCATACCGCCGCTCCACCACCGACCCCGGTGCCCCGGGGAGCAACATGGTGTTAAATAGCCGTTTAGGTCGTCTGTACCCAACCTGTGGCCCACGCGCCCTGCGACGAGAATTGCTTATGAACACCCACACCCCCGCCTTCCTGCCAGTGGTGCCCGCATGATCGAGGTCACCGAAGTTTCCATCGCCCACTTGCGGGCCGCCCTGGAATCGGGCCAGACCACCGCCGTGGAACTGGTGCAGGCGTACCTGGCGCGCATCGACACCTACGATGGCGAGCTCAATGCCGTGGTAGTGCGCAACCCCCAGGCACTGGCCGAAGCCCAGGCCTCGGACGCCCGCCGCGCCCGCGGCGAAACCCTCGGCCCGCTGGACGGCATCCCCTACACCGCCAAGGACAGCTACCTGGTGAAGGGCCTGACCGCGGCCTCCGGCAGCCCGGCCTTCGCCCACCTGGTGGCCTACCGCGACGCTTTCACCATCGAGCGCCTGCGGGCGGCCGGCGCCATCTGCCTGGGCAAGACCAACATGCCGCCCATGGCCAATGGCGGCATGCAGCGTGGCGTTTATGGCCGCGCCGAAAGCCCCTATAACGCTGGTTACCTGACCGCGCCGTTCGCCTCGGGCTCGTCCAACGGTGCCGGCACCGCCACCGCCGCCAGCTTCGCCGCCTTCGGCCTGGCCGAGGAAACCTGGTCCAGCGGCCGTGGCCCGGCCTCCAACAACGGCCTGTGCGCCTACACCCCCTCACGCGGGGTGATCTCGGTGCGCGGCAACTGGCCGCTCACGCCGACCATGGACGTGGTCGTGCCCTACGCCCGCACCATGGCCGACCTGCTGGAAGTCCTGGACGTGGTGGTGGCCGAAGACCCCGACACCCGCGGCGACCTGTGGCGCCTGCAACCCTGGGTGCCTATCCCCAGCGTCAGCTCGGTACGCCCGGCCAGCTACCCGGCCCTGGCAGCGCAGCCGGCGGCGCTGGCGGGCAAGCGCCTCGGCGTGCCGCGCATGTTCATCAACGCCGACCCCGAGGCAGGCACCGCTGACACACCGGGCATCGGCGGGCCCACCGGCCAGCGCATCCACACCCGCGCCAGTGTCATCGACCTGTGGCAGCAGGCACGCCGAGCCCTGGAAGCGGCCGGTGCCGAGGTGGTGGAAGTCGACTTCCCGCTGGTCTCCAATTGCGAAGGCGACCGCCCCGGTGCGCCGACGGTATTTACCCGCGGGCTGGTGTCGCCCGAGTTCATGCACCATGAACTATGGGACCTGAGCGCCTGGGCGTTCGATGACTTCCTGCAGGCCAACGGCGACCCCGCACTGAACCGGCTCAAGGACGTGGACGGGCCAAAGATCTTCCCCCACGACCCCGGCACCCTGCCTAACCGTGAGGGCGACCTGGCGGCCGGCATGGACGAGTACGTGCGCATGGCCGAGCGCGGCATCACCCCGTGGGACCAGATCCCGACGTTGCCGGACGGGCTGCGGGGCCTGGAGCAGACCCGGCGCATCGACCTGGAAGACTGGATGACCACCCTGAAGCTCGACGCCGTGCTGTTCCCCACCGTGGCCGACGTGGGCCCGGCCGACGCTGACGTCAACCCGGCCTCGGCGGACATCGCCTGGAGCAATGGCGTGTGGGTGGCCAACGGCAACCTCGCCATCCGCCACCTGGGCGTGCCCACGGTGACCGTGCCCATGGGCGTGATGGCCGACATCGGCATGCCGGTGGGCCTGACGTTCGCCGGCCGTGCCTATGACGACTCGGCGCTGCTGCGCCTGGCGTCGGCGTTCGAGGCCACCGGCAGCAAACGCCAGATCCCCCCGCGCACCCCGCCGCTGGGCTGAGGTCTTCTCGGCGGGCCCCAGCGGGGCTCGGGAAGCGGACCGCGTCGTCTGCTTCCCGGGCTTGCGCCCGGTCCTGCAGCGGACCTGGCCACGTCACGAACGCCGTGCAGCAGCAGGCTCCCACAACCGACAATTGCCGCTATGGGGCTTCTGCGGGGAAACATCCCAATCCCAGCAGGGTGGTCTCGATGGCCTCATCCAGAGGGGTGTGCGGCTCAGCGCCCAGTTCCGCCAGCAACCGCTCATTGCCCATGCGTACCGGCTCACGCCACAGGTAACGCATCTCCCACAACTCGCGGAACGTCTCGACAAAGGGGGCCGCCAGGCACACCAGCCACCACGGAAACCGCTTGACCAACGGCGCCCTGACACCGCGCCAGGTCACCCGCCGCACGATCGCCTGGGCCATCTGTTGCCCGTCCGCATCCCAGTGCCCAGCCATGTGGTACACCCCGAAAGGCACCAACCGCTCCCGCCGCGCCAGCAGCGCCATCATCGTGCATGCCACATCCGGAATGTAGGCCCACTGGTGTCCCACCACACCCGGCACATTCACCCGGCTGACTTGGCGCCCCGGCTTCACCAGCCCCTGGGAGAACCAGTTGTTGCCCGCCGAAGGCCCGAAAAAATCCCCGGCACGCACGATGATCACCCGCACGCCCTGCCCAGTGGCATCCGCCAGGCGCTGTTCCATCCTCACCCGGATGGCACCTTTGCGGCTATGCGGGCGCTGAGGGCTGTTTTCCCGTAGCTGTGCAAAGCTGTCCGGGCCAAAGTTGTAAAGGGTACCTGGCAGGATTACGGTGGCCGCCTGGGCTGTCGCCGCAGCCACCGTGTTATCGAGCATGGGCAGCACCAGTCGGCCCCAGCCGCGATACCCCGCCGGGTTGACGGCATGCACAATGACCGAACAACCCCGCGCCGCCGCCAGCACCGCCTCACGGTGCATGGCGTCGCCCGCCACCCAATGCACGGGGCCTGCCGACACCGGTGGGTGGCGATGCAGGGCGCGAACACGCCATCCCGCAGCCACCAGCTGGCGCACCATCTCGCTACCGATACCGCCCGTGGCCCCCAGTACCAAGGCTGTTTTGTCATTCATGGGTGATACTCCGCTGATGGATAGCACCATTCTGGTGGCTGAATCAGCAAAACAGAATTGTTCAAAACCGTGGCATCGCTATACATTCATGCATGGACTTCGATATCAGTTGGGACCTCTACCGCTCTTACCTCGGCGTGCTGCGCCATGGCTCGCTATCCGCCGCGGCCCGCGCCATGGGCGTGGCTCAGCCTACCGTGGGCCGCCATGTGGCCGCGCTGGAGCAACAATTGGGCATAACACTGTTCACCCGCGCCCCGGCCGGCTTGCTGCCCACCGAGGCGGGGCTGGCGCTCAAACCCTATGCCGAGACCATGCTGGCCAGCGCCAGCGCCATGAAGCGCGCGGCGCACAGCCAGGGCGAGGTCAGGGGGACCGTGCGCCTGACCAGCAGCGAAATCATCGGCGCCGAGGTGCTACCGCCGATCATCACGGCTCTACAAGCGCGGTGGCCGGCGTTGAAGATCGAACTGGTGCTGAGCAACCAGGTGCAAGACCTGCTCAACCGCGAGGCAGACATCGCCGTGCGCATGACCGCACCGCGACAGGAAGCGCTCATCGCTCGCCACCTGGGCAGCGTCGAACTGGGCCTGCACGCCCATGCCCGCTATTTGCATGCCCGGGGCACGCCGGCCACCCTCGATGACCTGCTCCACCATGCGCTGATCGGCTTCGACCAGCAAACCCCGTTCCTGCGCGCGGCCAGCGAGGCCATCGGCCAATGGCGCCGCCAGCATTTCAGCCTGCGCAGCGACAGCGACCTGGCGCAGTTGGCAATGCTGCGCGCCGGAGCCGGGCTGGGCGTATGCCAGGTACCCTTGGCGCACTGTGACCCACAACTCGTCCGGGTGCTGCCCGGCGAGTTCAGCCTGCCCCTGGACACCTGGCTGGCGATGCACGAAGACCTGCGTCACACCCCGCGCTGTCGCGTGGTGTTCGACGCATTGCTGGAGGGCCTGCAGGCCTATCTGAACGGCACTTCAGATGAATCGACTGCAGGGCTACCCCGGCCGCCAGAAATTAAGTTTCACCCGCACAACTAATTTCCCACCCTATTGTCACTGTTTGACTAATAATCTGTGCGGCGCGAAGGCGCCCCACCGAGTAGAAAACACCGAGGAGCACACGCACATGGCAGCACTGCAGCAACGTACCCTGGACGCCCTGAACAAGTCCCACGCCGACCTGGTCGGCCAGTGGTTCAAGGACCTGGAAACCAGCGGTGCCACCCGCCACCTCAAGGACGACGAAGTACGCCAGCAATGTGGCGAATTCCTCAGCCTGGTGGTACAGGGTTCGCAGAACGGTGATTCGAAAAACCTGGGCGGCAGCAACTGGGAACCTGCCCGCCAGTTTCTTGAAAAACTGTCGCACAGCCGTGCCCTCGCCGGCCAGGACTCACAGCAGACCGCCGCGTTCATCTTCTCCCTCAAGGGCCCGCTGTTCGGCCTGCTGCAACGTGAATTCGAAGCCAACCCCGCCACCCTGGCCGAGCAGCTCTGGGAAATCTCCGAATTGCTGGACGGCCTGGGCATGCATACCATCCGTACCTTCCAGAAGTCCCGCGAGGCCGTGATCAAGCGTCAGCAGGAAGAACTGCTGGAACTGTCCACCCCCGTGGTCAAGCTCTGGGAAGGCGTGCTGGCGCTGCCGATGATCGGCACCCTGGACTCCCAGCGCACCCAGGTGGTGATGGAGTCGCTGCTGCAACGCATCGTCGACACCGGTTCGGAAATCGCCATCATCGACATCACCGGCGTACCCACCGTCGACACCCTGGTGGCCCAGCACCTGCTCAAGACCGTGACCGCCATTCGCCTGATGGGTGCCGACTGCATCATCAGCGGCGTGCGCCCGCAGATCGCCCAGACCATCGTGCACCTGGGCCTGGACCTGCAAGGTGTGGTCACCAAGGCCAACCTGGCCGACGCCCTGGCCCTGGCCCTGCGCCGCCTGGGCGTGACCGTCAGCAAGGCGGTCTGAGCCTATGGATCGCATCCCTATTCTGCAAATGGGCAGCTTCCTGCTCGTCACCATTCAGGTCGACATGCATGACCAGTTGGCGTTGACGTTGCAGGACGACCTGTCAGAGCGCATCAGCCGCACTTCGGCTCGTGGTGTGTTGATCGATATCTCTGCCCTGGACATCGTCGATTCGTTCATCGGCCGCATGATCGGCACCATCTCCGGCCTGTCACGCATCATGGACGCCGAGACGGTACTGGTCGGCATGCAACCCGCCGTGGCCATCACGCTGGTGGAGCTGGGCCTGACCCTGCCCGGCGTCAGCACCGCGCTGAACGTGGAGCGCGGCATGAAACTGCTGCGCGAACGAGTGGAAGCCCAATGACTGTCCTCTCCAGCGGCACCCAACCGGTACGCATCGAACAGGACGTGGTGCTGGCCCGCCAGACCGCCCGCAAGCTGTGCACCGACTGCGGCATGCGCCTGATCGACCTGACCAAGCTGGTGACGGCGGTCAGCGAACTGGCGCGCAACACCATGGTGTATGGCGGCGGTGGCGACATGGACTGGCAGATCGTCGAGCAGAACGGCCGTACCGGCCTGCGCCTGACCTTCCGCGATGAAGGCCCCGGCATCCCCGACATCAAGCTGGCCCTCACCGATGGCTGGACGTCGGGCGGCGGCCTGGGCCTGGGCCTCACCGGCGCACGCCGGCTGGTGGACGACTTCGAGCTGGACACCGCGCCGGGCGCGGGCACACGGGTGACCATTACGCGATGGACATGACGTTCCCGAGTGCCCTCACCCAGGTCCTGGTGATTGAAGACAACAGCCAGATCGGCCATGCCCGGCGCACCGCGCAGCGGCTGGCCGAACACCTGGGCTTCGACGAAACCGACGCCGGCCGGGTGGCCCTGGTGGTCACCGAGCTGTGCAGCAATATCCTCAAGCACGCCAGCCGTGGCGAGTTGCACCTGCGCACCCTGCCCCGCCCTGAAGGCGCCGGGGTGGAAGTCATCGCCGTGGACCGCGGCGCCGGCTTCGACCGCAGCGCCTGCCTGACCGACGGCTTTTCCACCGGCGGCACCCAGGGCATCGGCCTGGGCGCCATCGACCGCCAGGCCCAGGTGTTCGACATGTACGCCGACGAGCGTGGCGCGGTGCTGCTGGCGCGCTTCTGGCGCAAGGGGGACAAGGCCGCGGACCTGCCAGTAGGTGTCAGCCAGCATTCGCTGCATGACGACCCGGCCTGTGGCGATGCCTTCCAGGTGCACATCAGCGGCCAAGGCATCAGTGCCGTGGTCATCGACGGCCTGGGCCATGGTGAAGACGCCGAACGCGCTGCACGCGCGGGCACCCGTGCGTTCGCCCAGGCGCCGTTTGCCAGCCCGGTAGTGTTGCTGGAAGACATGCACCAGGCCATGAACGGCACCCGTGGCGGCGCCGTCGCCGTGGCGCAGTTCGACCCCAAGGCCGACCGGCTGGACTTCATTGGCATCGGTAACATCGGCGCCAGCCTGCTGGCCCCTGACCGCAGCCGCGGGCTGGCCTCGCACCCTGGCATCGTCGGTGGCCAATACCGCAAGGCCCAGGGCTTCGACTATGCTCAGGTCAGCGGCCAGTGCCTGATTCTGTACAGCGATGGCCTGCAATCGCGCTGGAACCTGCGCGACTACCCAGGCCTGATTTTCCGCCACCCCGCGGTGATCGCCACGGTACTGCACCGCGACTTCTGTCGTGGGCGCGACGATGTTACCGTGCTGGTCATTACCCTGGAGCTGCCCAATGCCTGAACTTCCCACCCTTTCCAACGCCGCCTACGAGGCGCGGATCGCTCAACTGGAAAGCGAAGCACAGGCCTTGCGCGTCGAACTGGAAGAAACCAACCAGGGCGTGCTGGCGCTGTATGGCGAACTCGACAACCAGGCCGATGAGCTGCGCCAGGCCTCGGACCTGAAAAGCCGTTTCCTGTCGTACATGAGCCATGAGTTCCGCACCCCGCTGGGCTCGATCCTGAGCATCGCCAGCCTGCTCAGTGACGAGCTGGACGGGCCCTTGAGCCCCGAGCAGCACAAGCAGGTGGCGTTCGTCAGCGGCGCGGCGCGCGAGCTCAGCGACATGGTCGACGACCTGCTGGACCTGGCCAAGATCGAAGCCGGCCGCATCAGCATTTCGCCGGCCTGGTTCGACATGTTCGACCTGTTCTCGGCGCTGCGCGGCATGTTCCGGCCCATCGTCGACATGTCCCAGGTGGACCTGATATTCGAAGAGCCGGTGGGCCTGCCGCGGCTGTACAGCGATGACAAGAAGCTGGCGCAGATCCTGCGCAACTTCATTTCCAACTCGCTGAAATTCACCCAACGCGGCTACGTGCGCATCTCTGCCAGCCTTGAGAACGAACGCGAGGTACGCTTCGCCGTCAGTGACACTGGCATCGGTATCCCCCCCGAGCTGCACGATACCCTGTTCGAAGACTTCAGCCAGGTGGACTCGCCTTTGCAGAAGCGCTTGCGCGGCACCGGCCTGGGGCTGTCGCTGTGCAAGCGCTTTGCCGCGCTGCTGGGCGGCCGGGTCGGCGTCACCAGTGAGCCGGGCGTGGGCTCGACCTTCTATGTGATCATTCCGCTGGCCATGGCCCAGGATACTTCTGATGAAGGATGAACCCAGCCTGCTGATCGTCGATGACAACAGCGCCACCCGCTATGCCCTGCGGCGGCGCCTGGAGCGTCATGGCTATCGGCTGCAGGAGGCAGGCACCGGCACCGAAGGCCTGGCGCTGATCGCCGCGCAGAGCTTTGACGCGCTGATCCTGGATGTCAACCTGCCTGACATGAGCGGCTTCGACATCGTCCGCCAACTGCGCGCCGACCCGCGTACGGCGCTGCTGCCGGTGATCCACGTGTCGGCGGCGTCGATACAGACCGGTGACATCATCACCGGCCTGGACAACGGTGCCGATGCCTACCTGATTCACCCCGTGGACCCGGACGTGCTGCTGGCCACCCTGCGCACCCTGCTGCGGGTGCGCGACACCGAACACGCGCTGCGCGAGAGCGAGGCGCGGTTCCGCGAGATCTTCGTCAACATTGCCGCGCCCATCGCGGTAATGGACGCCACGCTCGATGTGGTGGAATGCAACCAGGCCTTCACCGACCTGATCCAGGACAACCACGGCAGTGAGCGGCTGCAGCACTGCTTCGCGGCCGACCAGGACGACGTGCTGAACGAACTGCGCCTGCGCCTGGCCATCGGCGAGCGCTGGCGCGGCACCCTGAACATGCGCGTCGACGGGCAGTTGCGCGAGACCGAATGGCAGATCAGCCCCTACCGCACCCCGGGGCATAGCCTGGTGTTCGTCGAGGACGTCACCGAGCACCGCCAGCGCGAGCGCTCGCACCGTCAGGAACTGGACAGCGCCAACGATCAGCTGGCCAAAGAAGTGGCCGAGCGCGCCCGTACTGAAGCGCAGCTGCTGCAAGCACAGAAAATGGACGCCCTCGGCAAGCTCACCGGCGGCATCGCCCACGATTTCAACAACCTGCTAACTGGTATCATCACGGGCCTGGAGCTGATCAAGAAACGTATCAGCGAAGGTCGTAACGATGCCGTGCTGCGCTATACCGACGCGGCCCTGGGCTCGGCCACCAGCGCCGCGGCGCTGACTCACCGCTTGCTGGCCTTCGCCCGCCAGCAGCCGCTGGACACCCGCGCCACCGACGTCAACGAACACATCCTGTCTCTGGAAGACCTGCTGCGCCGCACCATCGGCGAGCGTATTCAGCTTGAGCTGGACCTGACCAGCAAGGCGGCCATCGCCCTGGTCGATCCGATCCAGCTGGAAAGCGCGGTATTGAACCTGGTCATCAACGCCCGCGACGCCCTGCCGAGCGGCGGCCACGTTCGCGTGAGCACCTTCGCTGCCCATTCCCACGGCGACCTGAAACTGGCCGACGGCGCTTACGTGGTACTGAGCGTGCAGGATGATGGCGTGGGTATCGAGCATGGGGTGATCGGCAAGGTCTTCGACCCCTTCTTCACCACCAAGCCCTTGGGCCAGGGTACCGGGCTGGGGTTGTCGACCATCTATGGGTTCGCCGCCCAGTCCGGCGGTGACGTGCGCATTCGCAGCGTGGTCGGCCATGGCACGGAAGTCACCTTGCTGCTGCCGGCCGGCCAGGACGCCGACCTGCAGGACAGCGTGCCCCTGCCCCAGGCCCACAGCGGCCATGGCGAACACATCCTGGTGGTGGAAGACATGGCGGCAGTGCGCCTGTTCGTGACCGAGGTGCTGGTGGACAGCGGTTACCGCTGCACCCAGGCCGAGGACGTGCACCACGCCGTGCAGTTGCTGCACAGCGACCCCAGCATCGACCTGCTGCTGACCGACGTTGGCTTGCCACACATGAGCGGCCGTGACCTGGCCGACATCGCCCGCCACCACCGCGCTGAGCTGCCGGTGCTGTTCATGACCGGCTACGCCGAAAACGCCGTCAGCCGCCAACATTTCCTCGGCCATGGCATGGACATGGTGACCAAGCCGTTCCAGATCAGCGAACTGGTCAACAAGGTACGCCGCATGATCGACACCGCCCCGCCACTCCCACAGGTGTAGCAGCGGACCTGGCCGCGTCACAAACGCCGCGCAGCATCAGGCACACCGCGTGTACCGCCGACGCGGCCAGGTCCGCTGCTACGCGGCCCATGCAGCACCGTAACGACGCAGCCAGCAAGCGCCCAGGGGTCAGGGCTTGATCAGTTGCATCTGCTGGCGATAGTCATCGGTCACCTGGCGCGCCTGGCTGTTGCTGGTGACCACCCGTGGCGTGATCAGCACCAGCAGCTCGGTGCGGTCCTTGGACTTGGTGGTGCTGCCGAACAACCAGCGCAGGCCCGGGATGCGGCCCAGGTAGGGCACGCTGGAGGCGGTTTCGCTGTTGTCCTGCTTGATCAACCCGCCCAGCAACACGGTCTGACCACTCTGCACCGCCACCTGGGTCGACACCGAACGGGTAGAAATATTCGGGTTGGTCTGGGTGGTGGTTTCACTGCTGGTGTCCGCATCACTGACCTGCTGCTGCACGTCCAGGTACACCAGGCCGCCCGGGTTGATGCGCGGGGTGACGTCGAGGATCACGCCGGTCTGCACGTATTCGACGCTGCTCAGGGTGGTGTCGGAGGTGCTGGTATTGACCGTGGTCTGGCTGATGGGAATGTTGTCGCCCACCTGAATCTGCGCTTGCTGGTTGTTCATGACCACCAGCGACGGCGCCGACAGCACCTGGGTGCGGCCGGTGGTCTCCAGCGCATGCAGGGCCACTTGCAGGTTGCTGCTGACGAACGAATAGAACAGCGAATCGGTCGACCCCAACCCTGCCCCGCCACCGCCCAATGCGCCTTGGCTGCCGCTGGTGTTGGCCACGGTGGTGCTGGAAGAGTTGCCGGCCAGCTTACCCAGGTACCACTGCACCCCCAGGTCCAGTTCACCGCTGAGCTTCACTTCCAGAATGCGTGTTTCGATCTGCACCTGCATGGGCGGGTTATCGAGACGCTTTATGGCCGACTCGATCTCTTTCCACTGGGCCGGCCGCGTGCGCACCAGCAACTGGTTGCTGGCTTTCTGCGCGGTGATGCGGGTGCTGTCGTCCAGGCTCTTCTGCTGGCCGCCGGTCGTGGCGCTGGCGGCGCTGTCGTCCTGCTGGTCGTCGCCGTCGCTGTCGTCGTCGCCGCTCTGCATCGAGTTGTTGTTCAGCGAATTGCCGCCGCTGAGCCCTTGGGTACCGGTGCTGGTCAGCCCCGTGGTGCCGGTTGAACCAATGCCCGAACTGTTGCTGCCATTGAGCGATGACAAGGTAGTGGTGCGCAGGCCAGGGGCGACCTTGGCCGCGCTGTCGTCCTTGATCTGGCCGTTGCCGTAGATCTGCCGCAGGTACTTGGCCAGGTCGGTGGCCTTCATGTTGCGTACGTCGTACACGTACATCTGCGGCTCGTTGCCGCCCCCTTCGTCGATGGTCTTGATCCAGTCGCCTACTTCGCGCAGGTACTCAGGCTGGGCCGAGATGGCTACCACCGAGTTGGTGCGTTCGTTGGGCAGGAACTTGACCATGCCCGCCAGTGGCATGCCGCTGTCGGGGCCGAACATTTTCTGCAGTTGCGGCATCAACTCGGCCACCGAGGCGCGCTGCAGGCCGTAGACGCCGATGGACATGCCCTTGAGCCAGTCGACATCGAACGTGTCAATGGTGTCCTGGTAGTTGGCCAGCTCTTCCGGGGTGCCGGCCAGGCTCAGCACGTTGCGCGAGGGGTCCACCAACAGGAAGGCGTTGTCGCGGGCGAACGGCTTGAGCAGTTTCTGCATCTCGGTGGCCGAGATGTACTTGAGCGGGTACAGCCGCGCCGACAGGCCGTTGGACGGCTGCGACACGGTCATTTCAGGCACCAGCTTGCCGGCCACGGCCTGGGCGGCTGGCAGGATCACGTAGCGGTTGCCCTGGCGGATCATGGCGTTGTTGGTCCACGACAGCAGGGTTTCCAGAATCGACAGCGCTTCTTTCTTGTTCACCGGCTTGGACGTGGAGAAGCTGACGTCACCGGTCACGCCCTGGGCAATGCTGTAGTTCTCGTGCAGCAGGTCGCCCATCACCGTGTTGATCACCGCCTCGATGGGCTGGTTGGTGAAGTTGAACACGATGTCGCCACCGCCCTCGTCGCTACCACCCTTTGCCGCCGCAGGTGGGCGCACGAAGCGCTGGCTGCCATTGATGATCTGCCGTTGCGGCGCCACCGGGCCGCTGTTGCTGGCGGGCATGGCCGGCGCCTGCTCGACCACGGGCTGACGCTGATCGCCGGTGCCGTTGAGGGCTTCATGCATCAGGCCCGGGTCATTTTCAAAGGGGTGGTTAGGCGAGGTCGCACAGCCGCCGAGGGCGACGGCGGTGGCCAGGCAAAGCAAGGGGGTGCGCAACGGGGTGACTCCAGTGGCAAGGAATTTCATGGTGCGGTTACCGGCGGCAGCGTGAGCATGGCCGCGCGTGAAGGGGCTGGGAGACGCGGCGCCGGCAAGCGCAGGCTGCGGGTTTGGCCCTGGCGGCCGAACTGCGCCGCCAGGGGGGAAAGCTGTTGCAAGGTCCAGCCATTGGGCAGGGCCTGGCCTTCGGCGACTTTCAGGCCGTGGCCGCTGGCGTCGCGCAGCAAGGCCAGCTTGAGGTCGCCATTGATCATTACCCCGGTGAGCACCAGGCCGGCCAGGTCGGCGCTAGGCCCCTGGACGGTCTGATCGGGGCTGCGATCGGTGCTGAAAAGGGGTTTTTGCCAGGCGTCTGCCAGGCTGTTCAGTTCAACCACGGGCAATGGCTGGGCAGTGGTGTTCTTGCTGGCGACCGGGGGCCGGGCTGCGGCTGGCGGCAACCAACCCGGGTCGCGACCGGCGCCACTGAGCACCGCCCCTGCGGCCAAAGCAAGGCCGCCAACCACCAGCAACAGCCCCGCACGCACCGGGCTCACAGTCAGTTTCATGGGGCCTCCTGGGCGGCAGTGGCCTTGGGCAGATAGCCACGCACCAGCAGGTGCACGGTCAGGCGCCCGGCACCCCCGGTGGCCGGCGCGTTGCTGGCACGGCGCACGCTGAGGGCATCGACGAACAGGAACGGCCGGTGGAATTCCAGGGTGTGCAACAAGGCCATCAACGGTTCGATACCGCACTCCAACGTCAGGCTGACCTTCACCTGGCGGTACGGCTGGGCGCTGTCCTGCTCCGGGGTGATGGGCATGCGCTGGGTCAGGGCGCAGCCAGCACCCTGGGTGGCCTTGGCCTTGATCAGGTCGGCGATGCGCTGCATCAGGTCGGCCGCCACGGCGCTGGGGTCATCGCCGGGCAGCAGGCTGGTGCTGCTGGCCGGATCCTGACGGGCACGCTGCAACTGTTTATCCAGCAGCGGGCGCAGTGCCAATTGCCCGGCATAGCGTTGCTGCTGTTCACGCAGTTGCTGGATCTGAGCGTCGATATCACTCAATGGGCCGGTGAACCAGCTCTGCACCAGCAGCCAGTACAACCCGGCCAGCACCACGCCCAAGGCGATCAAGGCTGCGCTGCGGCGTTCACGTTCAGTCAGCGCGCGCTTCATGGGCAGCCTCCTGATGCAGGTGCGCGCGCAAGGCGAAATGGTCCTTGCCGCTGTCGCTGTCGGGCTGTATGACGCCCTGGAACTGTGGGTCATCCAAGGTGTGGCACTGCTTCAACTGGCCGATCAGGGCACTGGCACGGGTGCTCTGGCCGGACAGCGCCACTTCGCCGCTATCGTTGATTTCCAACTGCTCAAGCCAGGTGCCGTCAGGCAGGCAGTGGCTGAGGTCGGCGATGACACTGGCCAGCGCCGGCTGCGCGGCCTTGCGCTGAATCAGGTACTGGGCCGCGCCCTGGGTGTTGGCCAGGGTCTGGCGCACTTGCTGCAATTGGCTGATCTGCGCCTGTTGCTGGTGCACCTGCGCCTGCATCTCGATCAACAGGGCTTCGCGCGATTGCAGCCACAGCACCATCAGCGTCAGCAACAGCGCAGCGCAGGCCAACAGCAGGCCCTGGTTGAAACGCCCACCGCGGGCCCGCCGCGGGCGCAGGGCCTCGGGCAGCAGGTCGACACCCAGGCGTTCGCCGTCGCGGACGTCGATGCCGTGCAGGTTGATGCCGGCGCAGGTTGCCAGAATCTGCTCCAGGCGCTCACGCACAATCACCACCAGGCGCACCTTGACGCTGGTACCGCCCTGCCCCAGCACCTGGGCGCAGAAGTGCACCTGGTCGGCCCGATAGGGGGTGTACCTGTCCAACTCGAAACCCAGCACCGTCTGCAGGTCACGGGCGGCCGCCAGGGGCAGGCTCAGGGTCTGCACCAGCACCTCGCCGCGCGGCAGCACCAGCAGCCGCGGCACGCTGTCAGTGACCGGTTGTTCCAACGGCCAGTGCAGTACCTGCAAGGGTGCGCTGCCCGATAACCGCGCGCGCCAGGCAGGCGGCAGCACGCCCAGCAGTTCATCGCGCCAGGCTTGCCACAGGCGCTGGGCGGGGCTGGCGTGCCAGCGGCGATGCAGCGCGGCGCGCCCATCGGCGTAGAGCGTGTTCAGGTTCATTCTTGCCAATGCAGGACCCGATACGGTCGGGCCCCCTCCGTGGACGGGTTGAGTAATAGGGTCACGACCAGTGCCGCGCTGAAGCCTCCGGGCAACTGTGCGACGCTGGTCAAGGTAAGGATCGGGCCGGGCTCGGCGCCGCTGATGTTCAGGCTGGGCAGGCCAAGGACACGCCCCAGCCAGGGTGTGGCGAGGGCCGGGTCGGGGCTTTCCTGGCCACTCCACAGCGTCACCTGGGGGGCAGCGCAAGCGAACAACGCCTGGCTCATGCCCGGCAACTGGCGCAACTCTTCCAGCACCCGCAACGGCGGCTGGCCGTTGCCCCGACGCTGGTCCAGCGCCGCCCCCAGCGCACGTGCCTGAGCAGCGCCGCCACAGGCCTGCAGCAGGCGCACCACATCGGCGGTGCTGGCAGCGTTGAGGTCAAGCTTGCCGCGTTCACTGACCACGCTGACCTGCACCCGTGCGCGCTCGAAGGCCAGTTCATGGGCACGGCCATCGGCGGCCCAGGCACGCTGCTGCGCCGGGTCGGTCAGGCTGACCACGGCCAGGTTGACTCCGGCCTCGGCCGCCAGCAGCGCTTCGGTGTGCTGGCGCTGCCACAGGGCCTGGCGGCTTTCCAATTGCACCCAGCCCGCCAGCCCGGCGAGCAGAATACTCAGCAGCGCCAGCACCCACAGCACCAGCAAAAGCGCCACGCCCTTCTGTCGCGTCATTCCCCGGCCACCGTCGACAGGTCCAGGCGCAGGGTCACGCTTTCGACGGTCCACGGCACCGGGCCGCCCAGTTGCGCATCGATACGCACGGCGCGGGGCAAGCGCCCTGGCCATGGCCAGGTGGCCAGCCAGTCGCTCAACTGCCCCTTGGGTGAATAGCCGCGGTAACTCAAGTGCAGCCCGCGCACCTGGTGCAGCAACACCTGGGGCTCGCCCCAGGCTTGACCGCCCTGGGTAATGGCCACTTCCAGGCGTTGGCCGTGCAGGCTCAGGGTGTGCCAATAAATGCCCCCACCCAGGTTCGCTGACAGGGGCGCCATGAACGCCATGGCTTGCTCGCCGCCGACGAACACCCGCTGCTGGCCATCGTCCAGAGGCAAGGCCTGGCCAACCGCGCGGCGCAGGAAGGCCTGAGCCGCGCGCACCTCGTCCAGGCGCTCGGTGTAATGTTCCGCCTTGGCCACGGCGCGGTTGGCGCCCAGGATCGCCCCGTCCACCAGCGCCAGCAGCACCCCCAGCAGGCTCAATACCAGCAGTATTTCCAGCAAGGTGAAACCCCGTTGCCGCGCATTCATTGCGCCGCCTCCGGGCCTAGCACCTTGAGGGTGCCGAAGCGCGCCTGGCGCTGGCCTTCGCGCACCCGCACGTCGAGCTGAAACAGGCGCAAGCGGTTCGCCGCCACCGGCAACCCGCGAATATCCAGGTGCCAGCGGATACCACCCGCCCAGGTGCCGTCGCGGCTGCCGGGCTGCAATGGCCCATCAGCTTCTTCGTCGAGAATAGAGCGTGCCGCAGCACTCAGACGGTCACTGGCCTGCACCTGCTTGAGCGACCGTGCTGCCTGCCCAAAGGCCACCAGCAACACGGCGCTGCACAGCGCAAGTACCGTCAGCGCCGCGAGCATTTCCAGCAGCGTGAAGCCCTGCTGCAGCTTCATCGCACTGCCTGCAATTGCACGGTACCGGTCAGCCAGGACACATCGATGCGCCAGCGCCGGCCGCCGTCATTGAGCAACAGGTGGCCACCGCTGGCCCCCCCGTCGGGGTAGAACTCAAAGGCAGCGCCCAGGTCGGCGGCGGTGTGCAGCTGAAGGTTGAGGTCCGCGGGCCATGCGGCTGCGGGTTTGCCGGGTGCTTCAAACACATGCTGCTGAAGGTCGAAACGCGTGCGTGCCGGCTGCCCCGTGACGATGGCGCGCACGCGGGTAGCGCGCAGGGCTTCGACGATCTGCACCACGGCCTTGCGCTCACTGGCACTGTGCAGCCCGCGCTGCAGGCCATAGCCCACCAGGCCTGCGGCCACA